>NZ_JBJLSJ010000010.1:0-131942 GCF_050871975.1 Kineococcus rugosus
TCGCGAATAGGGTCCGCGAAAGCGCCCCCGGCGCGCCCGGGGGGGGACCCCCCCCCGCCCCGGTCCCGCTCCTCGGGGCGGGTGGTCCGCCGGGGCGTGACCCGGGTGAGGGGGTTTGCACTCGCACCCCGAGAGTGCCAACATTGGCGTTGGCACTCTCGAGTCGAGAGTGACAACTGCACTCGACCCGGGAGCGAAGCTCCCCGGCCGGTCCGGTGAGGCCTGCGGGCTCCGGGGGACGTGACCCCGGTGCCCCCGGCCGTCCGTCGCGGGCGCCGTTCCGACCACCCACCGCCCGTCTTCTGGGAGGAACACCAGGCATGAGCAAGATCATCGCCTTCGACGAAGAGGCTCGTCGCGGCCTCGAGCGCGGGATGAACCAGCTCGCCGACGCGGTCAAGGTGACGCTCGGCCCCAAGGGCCGCAACGTCGTCCTGGAGAAGAAGTGGGGCGCCCCCACCATCACCAACGACGGTGTCTCCATCGCCAAGGAGATCGAGCTCGAGGACCCCTACGAGAAGATCGGGGCCGAGCTCGTCAAGGAAGTCGCCAAGAAGACGGACGACGTCGCCGGCGACGGCACCACCACCGCCACCGTCCTCGCCCAGGCGCTCGTCCGCGAGGGTCTGCGCAACGTGGCCGCGGGTGCGAACCCGATGGGCCTCAAGCGCGGCATCGAGAAGGCCGTCGAGGCCGTGACCGAGCAGCTGCTCGCCGCGGCCAAGGAGGTCACCACCAAGGAGCAGATCGCGGCCACCGCCGGGATCTCCGCCGGTGACGCCTCCATCGGCGAGCTCATCGCCGAGGCGCTCGACAAGGTCGGCAAGGAAGGTGTCATCACCGTCGAGGAGAGCAACACCTTCGGCCTCGAGCTCGAGCTCACCGAGGGCATGCGCTTCGACAAGGGCTACATCTCGCCCTACTTCGTCACCGATGCGGAGCGTCAGGAGACCGAGCTCGAGGACCCCTACATCCTCATCCTCAACTCCAAGATCTCCACGGTGAAGGACCTGCTCCCGCTGCTGGAGAAGGTCATGCAGTCGGGCAAGCCGCTCGTCATCGTCGCCGAGGACGTCGAGGGCGAAGCCCTCGCGACCCTGGTCGTCAACAAGATCCGCGGCACCTTCAAGTCCGTCGCCGTCAAGGCCCCGGGCTTCGGCGACCGCCGCAAGGCCATGCTCGGCGACATCGCCATCCTCACCGGTGGCCAGGTCATCTCCGAGGAGGTCGGCCTCAAGCTCGACACCGCTGACCTCGACCTGCTGGGCCGCGCCCGCAAGGTCGTCGTCACCAAGGACGAGACCACCATCGTCGAGGGTGCCGGCGACGCCGACGCCATCGCCGGCCGCGTGGGCCAGATCCGCGCCGAGATCGAGCGCAGCGACTCCGACTACGACCGCGAGAAGCTCCAGGAGCGCCTCGCCAAGCTGGCCGGCGGCGTGGCCGTCATCAAGGCCGGCGCGGCGACCGAGGTCGAGCTCAAGGAGCGCAAGCACCGCATCGAGGACGCCGTCCGCAACGCGAAGGCCGCCGTCGAGGAGGGCATCGTCGCCGGTGGTGGCGTGGCCCTCATCCAGGCCGGCGTGCTGGCCTTCGACAAGCTCGAGCTCACCGGGGACGAGGCCACCGGGGCGAACATCGTCAAGGTCGCCATCCAGGCCCCGCTGAAGCAGATCGCCGTCAACGCCGGTCTCGAGGGCGGCGTCGTGGCCGAGAAGGTCAGCAACCTGCCCACCGGTCACGGCCTCAACGCCGCGAACGGCGAGTACGTCGACCTGCTCGAGGCCGGCATCAACGACCCGGTCAAGGTGACGCGCTCTGCGCTGCAGAACGCCGCCTCCATCGCGGCGCTCTTCCTCACCACCGAGGCCGTCATCGCCGACAAGCCGGAGAAGGCCGCTGCGGCCCCCGCCGGTGGCGACGGCGGCATGGGCGGCATGGACTTCTGAGTCCCGCCGCACCCCGCACCACCTGAACCACCCGCGAGGGCGGTCCTCCAGCCGGAGGGCCGCCCTCGTGGCGTTCCCCGGGGCCCGTTCGGACGGGCGAGGTCGTCCGCGTCGTGCCAGGTTGGCCAGCACCAGGACGGCCGACGTGGAGGAGCGCACGATGTTCGAACGCCTGAACACCCCCGAGGAGATCTTCAGCTACAAGCTGGGAGCCGCACTCACCATGGAGAAGGACACCCTCGCCATGCTGGGTGACCTCCAGGACTCCGCCCGCCGCCCCGAGCTCAAGCAGCTGCTGGCCGAGCACGCCGAGGAGACCCGTCAGCAGATCACGGTGATCGAGCAGTGCTTCGCCCTGCTGGGCGAGGAGGTCGACGACTCCCCGTGCCCGGTGACCAAGGCCCTCGCGGCCGAGGCGAAGGCCAACCTCAAGAAGACCGACGACTCCCTCGTCGACGCCGTGATCCTCGCCGGCGCCCTGGAGACCGAGTACCACGAGCAGGCCGTCTACGAGACGCTGCTGATCCACGCCCGCGCCCGCGGCGCCGCCCCCGTCGCGGCGCTGCTGGAGACCAACCTCGCCACGGAGCAGAGCGCGGGCTCGAAGGTCAAGGCCATGGCCGAGCGCATCGCCACCACCGGGATCGCCGTGCCCGTCGAGGGCATGAGCGGCGGGGTCAAGGCCGGCATCGCCGCCGGGGTCGCCGCGACGGTCGGAGTGGCCGCCGCGGCGGCGGCCAAGGTCGGCGAGCGCAGGGCGGAGGGGGAAGCCGTGGCCGCGGCGGCGGACTCCCTGGAGCGCGAGCGCACCGTCCCGACCGGCACCGCTCCGGTCGCCGGTGACGCGGGGGCCGTCCAGGCCGAGGAGTTCAACGACGACGCGCTCGAGGAGCGCATCGCGGAGAGCGAGAGCCGCACCCGGGCCCAGAGCGACCGCCAGTAGGCGGCCCGGGCAGGGGGAGCCGGAGCGGGCGCTCGAGGGGGGCCCCGGTGCGTCACGGGCGGGCGGGGGCGGCGCCCGGTGGCCGTGGAGCCCTCCCCGCTGCGAGATCGGCGGGGGGCGTCCGCCCGGCCGGAGTCCGCCCACCCCTCCGGTGCCGGCGGGGACCCCGGGAACACCCGCGCCTGCCCGTCGACCTCGGTGTGCGCGGTGCAGCGGGTGTCGGGGTCGGCCGCCGGGGACCTCGCGCACTGGGGCCCGGTCGGCTGACTCGGTGGACGAGCAGGCGGAGCCGCCGAGGCTCCTGCCGCCGCCCGGGCCGGCCCCGACCGCCGAGGTGCACGTCGTCGACGCGGGGGCTCCCCGTCCGGCGGGAGACCCGCCCCTCCGACCGCACCGACGCCCCGTCCGTCCTGCCGCAGCGCCCGTTCCTTCCCTCTCCTCGCCGGTCGCCCTAGGATGTGAACGCTCTCAACGGCGAAGGAGTCGCATGCGCACCGTCCAGGACGTCCGGCGTGTCTGAGACGCTGCGCGGCGTGGGCGGGGACGAGCGGGAGCGCGAGCCCGCGGGGTTCGAGACCGGCGGGTCCCGGCCGCCGGCGATGAGCGACGTGGCGAAGCTGGCCGGGGTCTCGCACCAGACCGTCTCCCGGGTCCTCAACGACCACCCCAACGTCAAGGAGGCCACCCGGGAACGGGTGCGCGCGGCGATCGCCGAGCTCGGCTACCGGCGCAATGAGGCGGCCCGCGCCCTGGTGACGCGCCGCACGGGGGCGATCGGGGTCATCACCGAGGACTCGCCGCTGTTCGGGCCGACCATGACGCTGATCGCCGTCGAGAACGCGGCCCGCAGCCAGGGCACCTACGTCTCGGTCGCGACCGTCACGCGCTGGGAGGTCTCCTCGGTCCAGGCGACCCTGGAGCACTTCCTGGACCAGGGCGTGGACGGGGTCGTGGTCATCGCCTCCCACGACGAGGCCGTGCGGGCGGTGCGGGACTACAGCCGGCGCCTGCCCGTGGTCATGGTGGGTCCCACCCGGGTCAACGGCGACATCCACACCGTGGCGGTCAACCAGTACGCCGGCGCCGGGCTCGCGGTCGGGCACCTGCTCGACCTGGGGCACACCGACATCCTGCACGTCAGCGGGCCCCCGAAGTGGCTGGACGCCCGGGCCCGCGAGCGGGGCTGGCTGGACGCGATGCTGCAGGCTGGAGCGGTGCCGCGCGACCCGGTGCCGGGGGACTGGACGGCCTCGACCGGGTTCGCCATCGGTCGCCGCCTGCTCGGGGAACGGGACGTGCGGCCGCTGCCCACCGCCATCTTCACGGCGAACGACCAGCTCGCGCTGGGTCTGCTGCACGCCTTCGCCGACGCCGGCGTCAGCGTCCCCCGCGAGGTGTCGGTGGTGGGCTTCGACGACGTGGAGGGCTCGGAGCACTTCTTCCCGCCCCTGACCACGGTGACGCCGGACTGGGCCGCGCTGGGGGCGCGGTGCCTGGAGCGCATGACCGCGGCCATCGACCACCTGCCCGCCGAGGGGGTGCTGGTCGGCGCCCGGATCACGGTGCGGGCCAGCAGCGGGCCGCCCCGCCGCTGACCCCGGGGCACCGTGACGGCGCCGTTACCGCGAGCCGCTTGACCCTGAGTGTTGTGAGCGCTCACAATCCAGTGCGGCCAGACATCGCAGTCGGCCCCCGCTCTAGGAGGAGCTCATGCGCGCACCCCGCCCCACCCGTCGTTCCCTGATCGCCGCCGTCAGCCTGGCCACCCTGTGCGGGCTCACCGCCTGCGGCGGGGGGGACGCGGCCGGCACCGCCACCGGCGACGACGCCATCAGCGTCGGCTTCTCCCAGCTGGGGGCCGAGAGCGGCTGGCGCACCGCCAACACCGAGTCGGTCAAGGCCAGCCTCACCGAGGCCGCGGGGTTCGACCTGAACTTCGTCGACGCCCAGCAGAAGCAGGAGAACCAGATCAAGGCCCTGCGCGACTTCGTCGCCCAGGACGTCGACGTCATCGCCTTCTCCCCGGTCATCGAGACCGGCTGGGACGAGGTCCTGCAGGAGATCAAGGACGCCGGGATCCCCGTCGTCCTGGTCGACCGCACCGTCGACACCACCGTCGAGGACCCCTACGTCACCTGGATCGGCGCCGACTTCGAGCAGGAGGGCAGGACCGCGGGGGAGTGGGTCGCGGAGAACGCCCCCGACGCCAAGGTCTTCGAGCTCCAGGGCACCCTCGGGTCCGGGGCGCAGGTCGACCGCGAGAAGGGGTTCGACGCGGTCGTGGGCGACCAGGTCGTCGGCAAGGCCAGCGGGAACTTCACCCGGGCCGAGGGCAAGACGGCCGTCGAGGCCGCGCTGCAGACCTACCCCGAGACCGACCTCATCTTCACCCACAACGACGACATGGGCCTGGGCGCCGTCGAGGCCATCGAGGCCGCCGGCAAGACCCCCGGCGAGGACGTCAGGATCGTCTCGGTCGACGGCGTCCGCGACGGCCTGCAGGCCCTGGTGGACAAGAAGTTCAACTACGTCGTCGAGTGCAACCCGGTGTTCGGCGACCAGCTCGCCGACCTCGTGAAGAAGGTCGCCGCCGGCGAGGACGTCCCGAAGGAGACCATCGTCGAGGACGAGGCGTTCGACCAGACCACCACCCAGGCCGACGTGGACGCCCGGGCCTACTGAGGGTCCCCGGCGCGGCGTCTCCGGCACCGCCCGCGACGCCGCCCGGACCTCGGGAACCCCGACCTCGGAAAGGCCGAAGATGTCGACGAACACGCACGGCACGACGGGTGACGCCGTCGTGCGGATGACCGGGATCACCATCACCTTCCCCGGGGTGAAGGCCCTCGACGGGGTGGACCTCGTCCTGCGCCGGGGCGAGGTGCACGCACTCATGGGGGAGAACGGCGCCGGCAAGTCCACCCTCATCAAGGCGCTCACCGGGGTCAACCGGATCGACCACGGCGGGATGACCGTGGAGGGCCGCGAGGTCCGGTTCTCCGGGCCGAGCCAGGCCCAGGCCGCCGGGATCAGCACGGTCTACCAGGAGGTGAACCTCTGCGCGAACCTCACGGTGGCCGAGAACGTCATGCTCGGCCACGAGGTCCGGCGCGGGCCGTTCATCGACTGGCCCGCCACCCGCCGGGCCGCGCGCGGGTACCTGCAGCGCCTCAACCTCGACGTCGACGTCCGCTCGCAGCTGTCCTCGCACAGCATCGCCGTGCAGCAGCTGTGCGCCATCGCCCGGGCGCTGGTCGTGGACTCCAAGGTCCTCATCCTCGACGAGCCCACCTCCAGCCTGGACCGCGCCGAGGTCGCCGAGCTGTTCCGCGTCATCCGCCAGCTGCGCGACGCCGGGGTCGCGATCCTGTTCGTCTCGCACTTCCTGGAACAGGTCTACGAGCTCTCCGACCGCATGACGGTGCTGCGCAACGGGCGCTTCGTCGGGGAGTTCCCGACCTCCGAACTGCCCCGGCGCGAACTCATCTCCCACATGATCGGGCGGTCGGGGGAAGCCCTGGCCGGCATCGAGGAACAGGCCCGCGCAGCCGTCACCACCCACTCCTCCCGCGAGACCCCGCTGCTGACGGGCCTGGGGATCGGGCGCTCGGGGGCGGTGGAACCGTTCGACCTCGACCTGTACCCGGGGGAGATCGTGGGGTTCGCGGGCCTGCTGGGGTCCGGCCGCTCCGAGGCGGCGCGGCTGCTGGTGGGGGCCGACCGCCCCGACCGGGGGACGCTCACGCTGGGCGGGCGCCCCGTGAAGCTGCCCACCCCGCTCGCGGCCCTGCGCCGGCACATCGCCATGTCGAGCGAGGACCGCAAGAAGGAGGGGATCATCGGCGACCTCACGGTCCGGGAGAACATCGCCCTGGCCCTGCAGGCCGGCCGCGGGACCTGGCGGCGCATCCCCAAGCGGGAACTCGACGAGGTCGTCCAGAAGTACATGGTCGTCCTGAACATCAACCCGCCGAACCCCAACGCGCTCATCCGCAACCTCTCCGGGGGGAACCAGCAGAAGGTGCTGCTGGCCCGGTGGCTGGCCACCGCCCCCCGCCTCATGGTCCTGGACGAACCCACCCGGGGCATCGACATCGGCGCCAAGACCGAGATCCAGCGCCTGGTGGCCGAACTGGCCGCCGACGGCATGTCCATCGTGTTCATCTCCTCCGAGCTGGAGGAGGTGCTGCGCCTGAGCCAGCGCATCGTCGTCATGCGCGACCGGCAGAAGATCGCCGAGATCGCCAACGACGCCACGGTCACCACCGACACCGTCCTGGAAACCATCGCGAACACGGAGGTGAGGGCGTCGTGAGCGGCACCCCGACACGTGGGAACCCGTCCGCGCTGCTGCAGCGGGTCTCCCAGCACGGCCTGCTGTGGCCGGTGCTGGCCCTGGTCGTCCTGCTCCTGGCCTGCGGCCTGAAGAGCCCGGGCTTCCTCGACGTCGCCACCCGCGACGGCAACCTCTACGGCCAGCTGGTGGACCTGCTGCGCAACAGCGCGACGCCCCTGCTGCTGGCCCTGGGCATGTGCCTGGTCATCGCCACCGGCGGCATCGACCTCTCCGTCGGCGCCGTGATGGCCATCTCCCTGGCGGTGTCCCTGACCTACCTCGACGGCGCCGCCGACCCGACCTCGCCGTCGACCGTCGCGGTCGCGGTCCTGCTGGGCCTGGCCCTGGGGGTGGTCATCGGGGCCTTCAACGGGTTCATGGTGACCTCGCTGGGGATCCAGCCCTTCATCGCCACGATGATCCTCATGGTGGCCGGGCGCGGCATCGCGATGCTCATCACCAAGGGGCAGATCACCACGGTCACCAGCCCGCCCTTCAAGTTCCTCGGCTCCGGTTTCGTCCTGGGCGTCCCGGTGCCCGTCGTCATCGCCGGGGTCGTGTTCGTCCTCGTCGCCCTCGCCGTGCGCCGCACCGCGCTGGGGATGTTCCTGGAGTCCATCGGCATCAACCGCGAGGCGAGCCGGCTGGCCGGGGTGAAGGCGCGCTCGACCACCTGGACCGTCTACGTCCTGGCCGGGGTGCTGGCCGCGCTGGCCGGCATCGTCTACGGCGCACCCACGATGGCCGCCGACGCCAACAACATCGGCCTCCTCAAGGAACTCGACGCGATCATGGTGGTCGTCCTGGGCGGCACCCGCCTGGACGGCGGGCGGTTCCACCTCGGTGGCCTCGTCGTCGGGGCGCTGCTGCTGTCGACCCTCGAACGCGCCGTCATCATCTTCGAGCTGCCCAGCCAGACGACCCCGCTGTTCAAGGCCCTCGTCCTCATCGCGGTGTGCGTCGCGGCGTCGCCGCGACTGCGGGCGCGGTGGCGCCGGCCCGCGCCCAGACCCCAGCGACCGGCCCCCGTGGAGGTGGCGGCGTGAGCACCGGACTGTCCCCGGCCGCCCCCTCGGGCGCCCCCGTCCGCCGGCGCGACACGCGCGTCCGCGGGTTCCTCGACCGCCTCGACCGCCGGTTCCTGCCGGTCGTCGGCACGCTGCTGACCCTCGTCGTCATGCTGGGGGTGGGGCAGCAGCGCTACAGCACCTCCCGGGCCGACTTCCTCAGCATGCGCCTGTTCTCCAACCTGCTCCTGGACAACTCCTACCTGCTCGTCCTGGCCGTGGGCATGACCTTCGTCGTCCTCGCCGGCGGCATCGACCTGTCCGTGGGGGCGGTGGTGGCGCTCGTCGGCCTCGTCACCGCGAAGCTGTTCACCGCCGGGGTCCCGCTGCCGGTGGTGCTCGTCCTGGGGGTCCTCATCGGGACCTGCTGCGGGCTGCTCATCGGCGTGATGGTGCAGGTCTTCGACATCCAGCCGTTCATCGCCTCCCTGGCGGTGATGTTCCTGGCGCGGGGCCTGGCCAACGTCGTCAGCACGGAGTCGCTGAAGATCGACGACCCGTCGTTCTCCGCGCTGGCGTCCTGGAGCCTGAAGTTCGGGCAGGGCCGGGAGACGTGGCGCATCAACGCCAGCATGGTCATCGCCGTGGCCGTGCTGCTGCTGGCCGTGTACGTGCTGCACTACACCCGCTTCGGGCGCAGCGTGTACGGCCTGGGGGCGGGGGACCGGGGCCTCGCGGTGGAACTCATGGGCCTGCGCCCGGCGCGGACCCGCATCGGGGTCTACGTCATCTCCGGCACCTGCGCCGGCATCGCCGGGATCCTCTTCTCGCTGTACACCAAGTCCGGGTTCAACCTCACCGGGATCGGCATGGAGCTCGACGCCATCGCCGCCGTCGTCATCGGCGGGACGCTGCTGTCCGGCGGGGTCGGGTTCGTCCTGGGCACCGGCGCGGGCGTCGTGGTGTACGGGCTCATCCAGGTCCTCATCGCCCGCGAGGGCCTGGACTCCTGGTACACCCGCGTGTTCATCGGCGCGGTCCTGCTCGCCTTCGTGGTGCTGCAGAAGGTCGTCACCGCCCGCCGGCGACGGTGACCCGCGAGGGCGGTCCCCCACCCGGGGGGCCGCCCCGCGGCTCAGACCACCGCGTCGCGCTGCACGTCGTAGAACGGCACCTCGGCCGCCACGAACGCCTCCTCCAGGGCGTCCAGCCCCCGCTCCAGCAGGAACCGGCGCTCGCTCTCGTGCACCGGGACCGCCTGCAGCCAGTGCACGTCCAGCCCCGGTTCCAGCGGGTAGCGCGACAGGTGCGCGAAGTTGCCCGGCGCGGTGAACAGCAGGTGCTCGGTGCGCCCGCCCAGCAGGTCGGCCACGATCCCGGGGAACACCGTCCCCGGCGACAGCGGCCACGGCTCACCCACCGCGGCGAACGCCGAGGCGACCAGCAGGCCCGTCGCCAGCCGCCGCTCCACGTCCTGCAGGACGGTCACCAGCTCCACCCGCACGTCGGTGCTGCCGACGAGGTTGGGGTACCGGTGCATCGACACCGTCGAGACGGACGTGAAACCCGGCGACGGGGCGTCCGCGGCGGTCAGCACGTCCAGCGACAGCGACTCGTCGCGGCTGAGGAACTCCTCGATCTCCGGGCGGCCGTCGGGGATGAGCTGCTCACCGACGAAGCGCGCCATCCGCACCTCGGCGTCGGTGGGCGGGGGGACCTCCGGCATCAGGCGGCCACCCGTCCCACGGGGCGGGCCGCGGCCCGGGCCAGGCCCGTCGCCGGGTCCGCGAGCGCCGCGACGGCGCCGTGCAGGCCCGCGTCGATCCAGGTGTCGCGCCCGGCGAGGGCGTCGAGCACGAACCGCGGGTGGGCGGTGAGCCGTTCGGCGAGCTCGAACCCGGCGGCCCGGGTCGTCGCGGCGAGGTCGTCGATCTGCGGCCAGGGCCGCTCGGGGTTGACGTGGTCGGGGGTCAGCGGGGAGACCCCGCCCCAGTCGTCGACGCCGGCGGCGAGCAGCTGCTCGCGCTGGCCGGCGTCGGACAGGTTCGGCGGTGCCTGCAGCGACACCCCCGCGCCCAGCAGCAGCCGCGCGACGGCGAGGGTGGCGATGTACTCGGGGTGCTCCAGGTCGGCCTCGCCGCGCATCGCGGTGTCGTCCTTGGCGCGGAAGTTCTGCACGATGACCTCCTGGAGGCCGTCGAACTCCTCGGCGACGTCGCGGAGCGCGAGGATCGAGTCGACGCGCTCGGCGTAGGTCTCCCCGATGCCGACCAGGACGCCGCTGGTGAAGGGGACGCGGGCGCGGCCGGCGTCGCGCAGGACCCGCATCCGCAGGTCGGGGTCCTTGTCGGGGGAGCCGTGGTGGACCTGCCCCGGTTCCAGCCACAGCCGGCGCGAGGTCGTCTCCAGCATCATGCCCATCGAGGGGGCCAGCGGGCGGGAGGACAGCAGCGCCTCGTGCGTCATGACGCCGGGGTTCAGGTGCGGCAGCAGGCCGGTCTCGTCCAGGACGCGGCGGGCCAGGTGCTGGACGTACTCCAGGGTGGAGGCGAAGCCGTGCCGGGTCAGCCAGTCGCGGGCCGCGGGCCAGCGGTCCTCGGGGGCGTCGCCGAGGGTGAACAGCGCCTCCTTGCAGCCGGCGGCGGCGCCGTCGCGGGCGATGGCCAGGACGTCGTCCTCGGACAGGTACGCCACGGGCAGCCGGCCCGGGACGGTGGCGAACGTGCAGTAGTGGCAGCGGTCCCGGCACAACCGGGTGACGGGGACGAACACCTTGCGGGAGTAGGTGATCACCCCGGGGTGCCCGGCGCGGGCGAGGGTCTGGTCGCGGACCGGGCGGGCCAGCGCGCACAGCGCGTCGAGGTCGTCGCCGCGGGCGTGCAGCAGGGCCTGCGCGCCCTCGCGGTCCAGGGCCCCGTCGCGGGCTCGCCCGAGGGCGTCCGCGACCGCCGACGGCGCGGGAGCGGGTTCGGGCGGGGCGGCGTGCCGGCGGCGCGGGGCGGGGAGGCTGGTGCTCACGACGGGTTCTCTCCGGGGGTCAGGCAGTCGGCACGGACGGGGTGGCCGGCGCGCGGGGGGTCGTGCGGGTGCAGCCCGGGGGGCAGGGCGCGCCGGGTGCGGGCGCCGACGCCGAGGGCCAGGGCCTGCGCGAGGTCGGCCAGGGTGTCGACGTCGCGGCGCAGCGAGGGCAGGGCCGCCGTCAGCGGGCGCGCTCCGGCCCGCACGTGGCGCTCGGCCGAACCGGGGCCGAACCGGTGCGGGACGTCGCCGTCGCGGTCGGCGAGCAGGACGCTGCCGGTGCCGTCGGCGTCGGTGACCAGGGCGGGACCGGGCACGCGCAGCGCCTCGGCCAGCGCGGCGGCGAGGTCGTCGGGGCGCAGCGCGGGCACGTCGCCCAGCAGCACCGCCGTCGGGCCCCGCTCCAGGCTCGCCAGGCCCGCCTCCAGCGCCCGGTCCAGCCCGGGGCGGCCGGGGCAGACGGTGGCCGTCCCGGCCGCGCGGGCCGCCCGCAGGACCCCGGGGTCGTCGCTGACGCACACCACGAGCCCGACGCCGGGCGTGACCAGGCACGCCGCCAGGCAGTCCAGCGCCATGGCCAGGGCCAGGTCGCGGCGGTCGCCGGGGGGCAGCGCGAGCCGGGACTTCGCCTCGTCACCGCCCTTGACCGGGACGACGACCCGCCAGCCGCTCACGTGGGTCACCGGGGGAGTCTCCCCCACGGGCCCGGCCGGGGGAACACCTACCCTGGCGCGTGTGGAGATCCCCGCGCGGTTGACCGCGCCCGCGCGCCGCGTCGTGCGCACCCGGGTGGGCGCCGACCCCCTCGACGTCGCCGAGCACGCCGCCCTGGTGGGCGACGCCGCCGCGGGCGCCGTCGTCACCTTCGCCGGCGTCGTGCGCGACCACGACCACGGCCGCGGCGTGCGGGAGCTGGAGTACGTGGGGCACCCCACCGCCGCGGACGTCCTGGCCCGCGTCGTGGCGCGGGTGTGCGCGGGGGCCGACGTGGACGCCGTCGCGGTCAGCCACCGGCTGGGGCACCTGGCGGTCGGGGACGTGGCCCTGGCCGTGGCGGTCTCGGCGGCCCACCGCGCCGAGGCGTTCGCCGCGTGCGCCCGGCTGGTCGACGAGGTCAAGGACGAGCTGCCGGTGTGGAAGCACCAGCACTTCACCGACGGCACCTCCGAGTGGGTGGCCTGCCCCTGAGGGTTAGCCTCGGGCGGTGCTCGAAGCTCTCGCCGTGGCCGCCACCTCCCCCCGCGCGCTGACCGACGAGCAGGCGGTCGCGCTGCTGGGCGCCGACGGCGAGGACCTGGAGGAGCTGGCCGCGGTCGCCGACGCCCTGCGCCGCGAGCGGGTCGGCGAGGACGTCACGTTCGTGGTGAACCGCAACCTCGACGGGACCCGGGTGGGCGCGGACCTGCCGCTGGTGCGCGAGCTGGTCGCCGAGGCGGTCGCGCTGGGCGCCACCGAGGTCTGCGTCCAGGGCCCGGTGCCGGCCGCGGCCGGTCCCGAGGGGTACCTGGACCTGGTCCGCGCGGTGCGCGAGCACGACGTCCACCTGCACGCCTTCCGGGTCCCCGAGCTGCTGGAGGCCGCCGACCGTCGCGGCAGCACCGTCGAGGCGTTCCTGCGCGCGGCCCGCGACGCCGGGCTGGGGTCGGTGCCGGGGACGGCGGCGAAGGTCCTCGACGACGACGTGCGGACGGTCCTCAACGGCGGCGTCCCCGACCTGCCGGTCGCCCGGTGGGTCGAGGTGCTGCGCGCCGCTCACGCCGCCGGGCTGACCTCCACGTCCACGCTCGTGCACGGCGGCCCGGAGTCCGCGGCCCAGCAGGTGCGGCACCTGCGGCTGCTGGCCGCGATCGGCCGCGGGACCGGAGGCATCACCGAGTTCATCGCGATGCCCTCCCCGCTGCGGCCCCCGTCGGCGCGCGCGACCCGGGCGCTGCACGCGGTGGCCCGGCTGCTGCTGGACGGGGCCGTCGACCACGTGCAGGCGGCCTGGCCCAAGCACGACGCGGACCTCGTCGTGCAGCTGCTGCGCGGCGGGGCCGACGACCTGGGCGGTCTGCTGCTCGACGGCGAGCGCGACCCCGCGGCCGGGCAGGAGGCCGGCACCACGTTGTCGCGCGAGGGCGCCGCGGCGCTCGCGGGCCGCGCGGGGCGGCCGCTGCGGCAGCGCAGCACCCGGTACGGCGAACCCGTCCCCGCGTGAGCGGGGTCCTCGACGTCGCGGTGGTCGGGGCGGGGTTCGCCGGGCTGGGGACGGCGATCCGCCTGGCCCGGCGCGGCCGGGAGAGCTTCGTCGTCCTCGAGCGCGCCGCGCAGGTCGGCGGGACCTGGCGGGACAACACCTACCCGGGCGTGGCGTGCGACGTCCCGTCGCACCTGTACTCGTTCTCCTTCGCCCCCGAGCCGGGCTGGTCGCGGGTGTTCGCCCCCGGCGCGGAGGTGCAGCGGTACCTGCGGGCGCGGGCGGCGGAGGTCGCGGGGGCCCTGCGGCTGGGGTGCGAGGTGCTGCGGGCGCGGTGGGACCGGGCGGGGTGCTGGGTGCTGACGACCACGACGGGGACGGTGCGGGCCCGGGTGCTGGTGATGGCGGCCGGGCGGCTGACCGAGCCGCGGGTCCCCGACGTGGAGGGGCTGGACTCCTTCGCCGGGCCGGTGTTCCACACGTCGCGCTGGGACCACTCGGCCGACCTGGCCGGCCGGCGGGTCGGGGTGGTGGGGACGGGTGCCTCGGCGGTGCAGGTGGTGCCGGAGCTGGCGGGCGTCGCCGGGCACGTGAGCGTGTTCCAGCGCAGCCCGGCGTGGATCGTCCCGCGCGGGGACCGGCCGTTCAGCGCGGCCGAGCGGGCGGGTTTCGCGGGGGACCCGCGGCGCGCGCGGGAGGTGCGGGAGGCGACGTTCGCGGAGATGGAACGCGGGCTGGGGGCGCGCCGGCTGGAACCGGTCGCGCTGGAGGCGTTGCGGCGCAGGGCGAGCGAGCACCTGCGGGCGTCGGTGGCCGACCCGGGGCTGCGGGCGGCGCTGACCCCGGACTACGAGATCGGCTGCAAGCGGGTGCTGCTGTCGGACGACTTCTACCCGGCGCTGACCCGTCCGGACGTGACGCTGGTGCCGTCGGCGGTGCGGTCGGCCGGGCCCGGTGCGGTGCTGACGGCCGACGGTGCGCGGCACCGGCTGGACGCGCTGGTGCTGGCGACGGGTTTCCACTCGACGGTGCAGCCGTACGCGCGGCGGGTGACCGGGCGCGGCGGGACGTCGCTGGCGCAGGCGTGGGCGGACGGCATGGTGTCGCACGCCTCGACGGTCGTGCACGGTTTCCCGAACCTGTTCGTGCTGGACGGGCCGAACGCGAGCCTGGGGCACAACTCGGCGGTGCACGTCATCGAGAGCCAGATCGGGTACCTGCTGGGGGCGCTGGACCACCTCGCCGCCTCGGGGCGGCCGCTGGAGGTGAGCCTGGCGGCGCAGCAGGAGTACACGGCGCGGATCGACGCGATGGCGGGGGAGTCGGTGTGGCTGCGGGGCGGGTGCCGCAGCTGGTACGTCGACGAGCGCAGCGGCCGGCTGACGCTGCTGTGGCCGGACACGGCCACGGAGTTCCGCCGCCGCAACGGCACGTTCGACCCCGCGCCCTTCTTGTAGGACAAGTAACTCGACTTGTACGATGAGTGAGTGACCACCGTCGATCGCATCCGCCACGTCGAGCTGTCCACCCTGACCCTGCCGCTGGAGCGTCCGATCAGCGACGCCAAGGTCCTCACCGGCCGGCAGCGGCCCATGACCGAGATCGTGTTCCTCGTCGCCACGGTCAGCACCGAGCAGGGCCTGTCCGGCACCGGTTTCAGCTACTCCAAGCGCGCCGGCGGCCCGGCCCAGTACGCCCACGCCCGCGAGGTCGCGGCCGACGTGCTGGGGGAGGACCCCAACGACATCGCGAAGATCTACACCAAGCTGCTGTGGTCGGGGGCCTCCGTCGGGCGCAGCGGCGTCGCCACGCAGGCGCTGGCCGCGATCGACATCGCGCTGTACGACCTGAAGTCCAAGCGGGCCGGGCTGCCGCTGGCGAAGTTCCTCGGCGCCCACCGCGACTCGGTCCGCACCTACAACACCTCCGGGGGTTTCCTGCACGCCCCGCTGGAGGAGGTCCTGGCCCGCGCCGACGAGTCGCTGGCCGCCGGGATCGGCGGCATCAAGATCAAGGTCGGGCAGCCGGACCGGCGCGAGGACCTGCGCCGGGTGACCGCCGTGCGCGAGCACCTCGGCCCCGACGTCCCGCTCATGGTCGACGCGAACCAGCAGTGGGACCGCACCTCCGCGCTGCGGATGGGCCGGGCCCTGGAGGAGTTCGACCTGGTGTGGATCGAGGAACCCCTCGACGCCTACGACGCGGTGGGGCACGCCGACCTCGCGCGGGCGCTGGACACCCCGATCGCCACCGGCGAGATGCTGTCCAGCGTCGGGGAGCACCTGGCCCTCGTCGAGCACCGCTCGGCCGACGTGGTCCAGCCCGACGCCCCGCGCATCGGGGGCATCACCCCGTTCCTGCGGCTGGAGGCCCTGGCCGACCAGGCCGGTCTGGACCTCGCCCCGCACTTCGCCATGGAGATCCACCTGCACCTGGCCGCGGCCTACCCGCGCGAACC
This sequence comes from Kineococcus rugosus, assembly GCF_050871975.1. NCBI lineage: Bacteria > Bacillati > Actinomycetota > Actinomycetes > Kineosporiales > Kineosporiaceae > Kineococcus > Kineococcus rugosus. The sequence continues at coordinate 15,891 of NZ_JBJLSJ010000010.1, forward strand.
GTGGGTCGAGCACTTCGAGTGGCTGAACCCGCTGTTCGAGGAGCGGCTGGAGACGGTCGAGGGCCGGATGCTCGTCCCGGACCGCCCCGGGCTGGGGTTCACCCTCAGCGAGCAGGCCCGCGCCTGGACCACCGACCGCGTCGGGTTCGGCCGCGCGTGACGACCCGCACCCAGACCCTCGTGGACGCCCTGCGCACCCGCATCGAGGAGGGTGCGCTGGTGCCGGGGCAGGCGATCGGGTCCGAGAGCGAGCTGGTCGCCGAGTTCGGGGTCTCGCGCACCGTCGTGCGCGAGGCCGTCTCCCGGCTGCAGGCCGCCGGGCTCGTGGAGACGCTGCGGGGGCGGGGGTCCTTCGTCCTGGCCCGGCCCAGCGGGCGGTCCTTCGGGGTCGACGTCGGGGGGCTGCGCTCGGCGGCCGAGCGGGCCGAGCTCCTGGAGTTCCGCACGGCCGTGGAGACCGAGGCCGCGGCGCTGGCCGCGCGGCGGCGCACCGACGACGACCTCGCCGCGATCGGCCGGGCGGCGAGCGCGTTCGAGGCGGCCGCGGCGCGCCCGGCCGAGGCCGTGGACGCCGACTTCCGCTTCCACCTGGCGGTCGCGGCCGCCTCGGGCAACCGCTACCTCGGCCGGCTGCTGGAGACCCTCGGCGAGCCGATGATCGCCATGCCCTCCGCACGGCTGCGACCCGGCTCCGACGGCACCCCGCCGGTCGAGGCCGAGCACCGCTCCATCGTGGCCGCGCTCGAGCGCGGGGACGCCGAGACGGCGCGGGCGGCGATGCGGGTGCACCTGGTCAACTCCGCGGTCCGCCTCGCGGGCGGCTGACCGGCCCGGGGGCTCAGCCGCCGGCGAAGGGCGGCAGCACGTCGAGGGTGGCGCCGGGCTCCAGCCGGTCCTCGGCGCGGGCGCTGACCCCGTCGAGCAGGAAGCTGGACGCGGCCAGCACGCGGGCCAGGGCGGGGCCGCGGGCACCGAGGGCGGCGACGAGGTCGCCCAGGGTCGAGGCCGGCCCCAGCGCGACCTCCTCGGCCTCGCGGCCGGCGGCCTCGGCGGCGCCGGCGAAATACCGGACCGACAGGGTCATCGCGTCGTTCACCTTCCGTTCACCTTCCCGGGGGGTGCGGGTCATCCGCCGATCGCGCTCATCGGGCGCGTGGGGTGCAGGAACGACGGGTCGTCGATGGCGTGGCCCGGCAGCTTGCCCCACATCGCCGCCCGCCACGCCGCGCCGAGGGCCGCGTCGTCGGCGCCCGCGCGCAGCGCCGTCCGCAGGTCGGTCTCGGTGGTGGAGAACAGGCAGGTGCGGACCTGCCCGTCGGCGGTCAGGCGGGTGCGGTCGCAGTCGCCGCAGAAGGGCCGCGTCACCGAGGCGATCACCCCGACGTCGCCCACGCGCGCCCCGGCCGCGTCCAGGACGTCCCAGGTCTGGGCCGGTGCGGCTCCGCGGGCCGACCCCGGCTGCGCGGCGAGGGTGAACTCCCGTTGCAGCGCAGCGAGGATCTCGTCGGCGGTCACCATGTCCGAGCGCTGCCAGCTGCCGTGCGGGTCCAGCGGCATCTGCTCGATGAAGCGCAGCCGGTACCCGTGCTCCAGCGCCCAGCGCAGCAGGTCGGCGGCCTCGTCGTCGTTGGTGCCGCGCAGCAGGACGGCGTTCACCTTCACCGGGGCCAGGCCCGCCTCGGCGGCCGCGGCCAGGCCGGCGAGGACGTCGGCGTGCCGGTCGCGCCGCGTGATGCGCGCGAAGCGGTCGGCCCGCAGGGTGTCCAGGGAGACGTTCACCCGGGTCAGCCCGGCCGCCGCCAGGGCCCGCGCGCGGCGGGCCAGGCCCAGCCCGTTGGTCGTCAGCGAGGTCCGCACGGGCCGGCCGTCCGGGGTCCGCAGTCGCGCCGTGGCGGCCACGATGTCCTCCAACCCCTTGCGCAGCAGCGGTTCCCCGCCGGTGAAGCGCACCTCGCGGATGCCCAGGTCGGTGACGGCGAGGCGGACCAGGCGGATGATCTCGCCGTCGGTGAGGACGGCGGAGTCCTCGAGCCACGGCAGGCCCTCGGGCGGCATGCAGTAGTGGCAGCGCAGCGTGCAGCGGTCGGTCAGGGAGACCCGCAGGTCCCGCGCCGTGCGCCCGTGCCGGTCCAGGAGGTCGCCGGTCCGGAAGCGCGGGTCCTCGGCCGGTGGGAGCGCCACGGCGCCCCCGTCCGCTGCCGGGGGCCGCACGCGGGGGACGCCCAGATCGACCGTGCTCACGCGCCCAGCGTAAGTCGCGCACCGCCGCGGTCCCGACGCCGCCGACGCTCGGTGATCCTCCGTGTGGCCTTCGTCACGTCTAGTGAAGCGCGCCACAGGTTGGTCACGACCGCGCCGATGGGTTAAGGTAAACACCAGATGAACAGGAGGTGGCACATGAACGACATCGCCACGAAGGCCAGTCAGCAGACGAGCACCGCGCCCGCCATGCACTGGGTGACGGTCCGCGACACGTCGGGCCGCCCGCACCTGGAGATGCGCTGGAGCATCCCCGGGGCGCACGCGCCGCTCGCCCGAGCCGCCTGACCCGGTCACGACCACGAGGACCCCGCACCCACCGTGCGGGGTCCTCGTGCGTCCCGCCCGTCAGGACCCGAACATCCGGGCGTTCGCGCTCTCGACCTCGGCGTACTGCCGGCCGGCCTGCGCCAGCGCCCGCTGGATGTCCTCCAGCGACGCCCGCACCCGGTCCTGCGTGACGCGCCACTGCGCCGACAGCGCCTGGAAACCGCTGGCCGCCTGCCCCTTCCAGCACGACTCCAGGTCCAGCAGGTGCCGCGTCATGGCCTCCACCTCGGCCGCGAGGTTGCCCGCCGAGGCCGCCACCGCCGTCCCCGCCTGCTCCACGCGCGCGCTGTCGACCTCGAACCGGCTCATGGCATGCTCCTCACTCCCGCGACGACCGCGGACCCGACTGCTGGTGCGGAGGAACGTAGGCCCGTGACCCCACCCCCGCGGCGCGCCCGTCCACAGCGCGGCCGGTCCCCGCGCCCACCCGGCGCCTGTGCGGACGCCGACGCCCCGGCCGTGAGCAGCCCGATGAGCGTCCGGTGAGCGTCCGATGAGCGTCATGGTCGACACCGCGGCGATCCCCGCCCACGGACGGACGTGGGCCCACCTGGCCAGCGACACCTCCGCCGCCGAGCTGCACCGCTTCGCCCGGCTCCTCGGCATCCCGCCGCGCGCCTGCGAGGGCGACCACTACGACGTCCCCGTCGAGCGCGTCCCCGAAGCCGTCGCCCTCGGCGCCGAGCTCGTCACCACCCGCGAACTGCTCGCGCGGCTGCGCGCCGCCGGGCTGCGCACCCCCAAGCGCCGCGGTGAGAAGGTCCTGAGCTCCACCGTCGTCGACGGGCACCGCGTCGACGTCGTGCGCGCCGCGACCGTCCCGGCGCCCCACGGCACCCACCGCCTCGCGCACCTGCGCGCCGGACGGCTCGTCCTGACCGCCGACGGCGACCTGCCCGTCACCCCCCACCTGCACGCGACTCCCGGCGCCGGCGTCGCCGGGTTCCGCCGCTGGTGGCTGCGGACCCCCGCCGGCTACGACCTGCGGCACGACGGGCTCCTCGTCGGACCCGGCGCGGGCCTCGACGCCGGACCCGGCGCGCCCGTCCCCGCGACCGACCGGTGGTGGGTGCCGCTGCTGACCCCCGGCTGACCGCCCGGCCGACCGCGTAGCCGACCCCGGCCGGGACGACGACGCCCCCGGCGGCCGCGCGCAGCGGCCACCGGGGGCGGGGGACGATCAGCCGGTCAGCCCTCGGCGCGCGCGGTCAGCGTCACGTCAAGCGTCTGCTCCGCGCCGTCGCGCACCACCGTCACCTGCACGGTGCTGCCCACGGCCTTGCCGCGGACCGTGGCGGTCAGCGACTCGTACCCGTCGATCGCCACCCCGTCCACGTCCGTGATGACGTCGCCGGCCCGGAGCCCGGCCGCGGCGGCCGGCGAACCGGCCGTCACGTCCGCGACCTGCGCGCCCTGCCGCCGCACGTCCCCGACCGTCGCGGTCGCGGCCTGCTGCGACATGCTCACTCCCAGCCAGGCGTGCTGCGCCGAACCGGTCGCGATCAGCTGGTCGGCGATCATCTTCACCTCGTTCGAGGGGATCGCGAACCCCAGGCCGATGCTGCCGGACTGGCTGGAGGACGACGCCGAGCTCAGCGAGGCGATCGAGGAGTTGACGCCGATCACCTCCCCGGAGGAGTTCAGCAGCGCCCCACCGGAGTTGCCCGGGTTGATCGCCGCGTCCGTCTGGATCGCGTTCGTCGCCGCCGTCTCCCCGGTCGTCTGCTGCTGCATCCCGAACGGGTCCTGCTGCGAGGGCTGGCTCTCCGTGCTCGTCAGCACCGGGCGGTCCAGCGCCGACACGATGCCCGTCGTCGCGCTGCCCGACAGGCCCAGCGGGTTGCCCAGCGCCATCACGGCCTGTCCGGCCACGACGTCGTCGGAGTCGGCGAACGTCGCCGCCCGCAGGTCGCTCGGCGGGTCGGTCAGCTGGATCACCGCGAGGTCGGTCGCCGCGTCCGTGCCCTTGATGGTCGCCGCGTACTCGCGCCCGTCCGACAGCGTCACCGTGATCGTCGCCCCGGTGCCCAGCCCCGACACGACGTGGTTGTTCGTCACCACGTACCCGGCGGAGTCGTAGACGACGCCGGAGCCCTCGGCCTCACCGCTCTGCCCGGTCACCGTCACCGACACCACGCTCGGGGCGACGGCGCTCACCACGCCCTGCCAGTTCACCGTCGTCTCGCTGACGCCCTGGACCGGGGCGCTGCTGGAGGACGACGACGAGGAGGACGCCGGGGACCCCGACGTGTCCTGCCCGAAGGCGCCCACCGCGCCGACCGTCGCGACGCTGGCCAGCAGGGCGCTGGCGACCGCGACCCCCGCCGTGCCCAGCCAGCCGGGGGAGCGGCGCGGCCCGCGACGGCCCCCGCCGCCACCCCCGCCGCCGTGACCGCCGCCGTCACCGCCGGGCGGGACGGGGCCGCCGGGGACGGCCCACGGGTCGTGGCGGGCGGGCTGGCCGTGGCCGGGGACCCCGCTCTGCCCGTACGGGCCGCGGTTCCAGTCCCAGGCCTGCTGGGGCCGGGTCGCGTCCTGGTCACCGGCGCCCCCGCCCTGGTCGCCGCGGGCGGTGGTGGAGACCGCCCCGGACGCGGGGTGGCCGAAGCCGTCGTGGACGTCGCGTTCGTCGGGGCCGTTCATCCTCGTTCACCTCTGCGGGTCGGGAGCGGGTCTGGAGCTCTACCCCTCCATCTACGGCCACCGCGCTGCAGACCGGCCCGGAGCCGGCTGGAACCTAGCTGTGAATGCCCCCGGGACCGTCCTCGTCCTCCGGCTCGTCCTCCGGCTCGTCCTCCGGCTCGTCCTCGAAGTCGTCGTCGGACGGGACGGCGGGCTGCTCGTCGGCGCGGAACCGGACGCGGAAGGTCGCCCCGCCACCGGGGGTGGGCAGCACCGAGACGGTGCCGCCGTGCACCTCGACGATCGTGGCGACGATGGCCAGCCCCAGCCCCGACCCGCCCCCCGTCCCGCGCCGGCGCGAGGAGTCGACGCGGTAGAAGCGCTCGAAGACCTTCTCGGCCTGGTCCGGGGTGAGCCCGGGCCCGTGGTCGCGCACCTCCACGACGGCCTCGGGACCCGACGGGCCCTGGACCCGGCCCACCGCCACCTCCACCGGCGTGCCGGCGGGGGTGTGGTGCACCGCGTTGGCCAGCAGGTTCGTCAGGACCTGCCGCACGCCCGCCTCGTCGGCCAGCACGACCGCCGACGAGGGCCCCGACCCCTCCTGCACCCCCACCAGCCGCACCGCGCGGTCGGGGGCCAGCGCCCGGGCGTCGTGCACCGCGTCGGAGGCGACGACGACGAGGTCGACCGGCTCGCGCCGGGTGCTGCGGGCGCGCTGCGCCTCGTCCAGGCGGGCCAGCGCCAGCAGGTCCTCCACCAGCCGGCCCAGCCGGGTCGACTCGCCCTCGATGCGCCCCATCACGTGCGCGACGTCGTCCGGTTCGCGCACCGCGCCCTGCCGGTACAGCTCGGCGAACCCGCGGATCGCGGCCAGCGGCGTCCGCAGCTCGTGGCTGGCGTCGGCGACGAACCGGCGCATCTGCTCCTCGGACCGCTGCTGGGCGCGGAAGGAGCTCTCGATCTGCGCGAGCATCGCGTTCAGCGCGTTCGACAACCGGCCGATCTCGGTGCCCGCCGGGGCGTCGGGCACCCGGCGCGACAGGTCCCCGCCCGCGATCGCCGAGGCCGTGCGCTCGATGTCGTCCAGCGGCCGGAAGCTGCGGCGGATCGCCAGCGCGGCGGAGAACGCCCCCAGCACCAGCACCCCCGCGGCGACCGCGAGCGCCACGGTGCGGAAGTCCGACAGCGTGCGGGTCGCCCCCGTCAGCGGCAGCGCCACCGCGATGTTCACCGTCTCGGGGCTGCCGCCGACGGTCGCGCTGAAGACCAGCACCCGCCACGGGTCGCCGCCGCCGGTGTCGTCGGCGGTGAACACCTGCGGGTGGTCCCGCACGAACGCGGTCGTCAGGGCGGGCAGCTCGGGGGAGTCCTCGCAGCGGCGCTGCCCGTCCAGGGCGCAGACCCGCCGCGCGTCGGACCCGTCGGCGGCGGAGAACTGCACGTAGTAGTCCGACAGGAACAGCGACTGCGCCGACGGCTGGTTCAGCGCCGGGAAGGCGCTGTAGATCGCCGCCTTCCCCTCCTGCGCCAGCTGGTCGTCGACCTGCTGCTGCAGGTTGCCCTGCAGCAGGTGCAGCGAGACGACGCTCGTGACGCCCATCGCCGCCATCAGCAGCACCACGACGACCGCGAGCAGCCGGGTCCGCAGCGGCAGGCGGGCCTCCGCGGCCCGGGCGCGCGAGCGCGCCGCCCGCCACCGGTCCCGCAGCCGGTTCATCCCGCCGTCTGCGGGACGCGCAGGACGTACCCGACGCCGCGCTTGGTGTGGATCAGGGGGTCCAGGCCGTCGGTGTCCAGCTTGCGGCGCAGGTAGGAGATGTACGACTCCACGATCCCCGCCTCGCCGTTGAAGTCGTAGTCCCACACGTGGTCGAGGATCTGCGCCTTCGACAGGACCCGGTTCGGGTTGAGCATCAGGTACCGCAGGAGCTTGAACTCGGTGGGGGACAGCTCCACCTCCCGCCCGGCGCGGCGCACCTCGTGGGAGTCCTCCTCCAGCTCCAGGTCGTGGAACACGAGCCGGCCGGTGTCGGGACCGGCGACCGCGCCGGTGCGGCGCAGCACCGCGCGGATGCGGGCCACGACCTCCTCCAGGCTGAAGGGCTTCGTCACGTAGTCGTCGCCGCCGACGGTCAGCCCGGCGACCTTGTCGGCCGTGTCGTCGCGGGCGGTGAGGAACAGCACCGGCACCGGGCGGCCCCGCTCGCGCAGCTTGCGCGTCACCGTGAACCCGTCGAGGTCGGGGAGCATCACGTCGAGCACCACGAGGTCGGGCCGGAACTCCTCGGCGAGCTTGAGGGCCTCGGCGCCGTCGGCGGCGGAGGCGACCTCGAAACCGGCGAAGCGCAGGCTGGTGGCCAGCAGTTCGCGGATGCTCGGCTCGTCGTCGACCACGAGCAGTCGGGCTTCGGGGGGCGAGCCTGCGGATCTCACGCGGGCCAGTCTGCCCCGCGAGCCTGGGAGGCGGCTGGGGACGCGCCCGGTGCCGCCGCGGTGCTGACCCGGTGCCGACCCGGTGCGCCGCGGCCGCCGCCCGGGCGGGGTGGCAGGATCGCCGGGTGCTGAGGACGGTGACCGCGACCCGCTACGTCGCGCCGCTGCGGGAGGGCGGGAGCCTGCCGGGGCTGTGCGAGGCCGACGACTCCGGGACCTACGTCGTGAAGTTCCACGGCGCCGGGCAGGGCCGGCGGGTGCTGGTGGCCGAGGTCCTCGCCGCCCGGCTCGCCGCGGCGCTGGACCTGGACGTCCCCGAGCTCGTCGTGGCCCGCGTCGACCCCGTCATCGGCCGCGGCGAGCCCGACGAGGAGGTCCAGGACCTGCTGCTGCGCTCGCCCGGGGACAACCTGGGGATGGACTTCCTGCCCGGGGCGCTGTCCTTCGACCCCGCCGTCGACCCCGCCGACCCGGCGTGGGCGGCGCGGGTGCTGTGGTTCGACGCCTTCGCCCTCAACGTCGACCGCTCCTGGCGGAACCCGAACTCGCTGTGGTGGGGGGCCCGGCCCTGGCTCATCGACCACGGGGCCGCGCTGTACTTCCACCACGACTGGTCCCGCGCGGCCGGCAGCACCGACCGGCCGCTGCGGCACGCCGAGGACCACCTGCTGCTGCCCGTCGCGGCGCCCGTCGCCGACGTCGCCGCCGCGTGCGCCGCGACCCTGACCGACGACGTCCTGCACGCCGCCGTCGCCGACGTCCCCGACGGCTGGCTGGACGGCGAGCCGGGGTTCGCCTCCGCCGACGACGTCCGCGCCGCCTACCTCGACTGGTTCACCGCCCGCCGGGCCGCGACCGGCTGGGTCGCGGACCTGGCCCGCGTGCAGTCCACCCGGGGGGAGGCCCGCCGTGGCTGAGCTGGAGGTCTTCGAGTACGCCGTCGTGCGGGTCGTGCCGCACGTCGAGCGCGCGGAGTTCGTCAACGCCGGGGTCGTGCTGTGGTGCCGGGCGCTGGAGCACCTGGCCGCCCGCACCGCCCTGGACGCCGGCCGCGCGCTGGCCCTGGCGCCCGACCTCGACGTCGACGCCGTCGAGCGGCACCTGCGGGCGCTGGAGGCCGTGTGCTCCGGCGACCCCCGCGGCGGCGCCCCCACGGGGGAGGCGAAGGGCGCCCGGTTCCGCTGGCTCGTCGCGCCGCGCTCGACGGTCCTGCAGACCTCCCCGGTGCACTGCGGGCTGACGGCCGACCCGGCCGCCGAGCTGGACCGGCTGCTGACGCGGCTGGTCCGGCCCGGCGGCTGAGAGGTCGGCGCGCGGGTCAGGCGCGGCGGACCTGCACGACCGAGGGGCGCGGCTGGCCGGTCCCGTCGTAGGGGAACGTCGAGGCCGGGTCGTCGATGGTGGCGCCGTCGACCTCACCGGGGTGCTGCACGGCGACGAACACGGTGCGCCCGTCGTCGGCGATGACGGGCCCGCAGGTCTCCGCGCCGGTCGGCACCGACAGGAACTGCCGGACCTGGCCGCGGTTCGGGCCGTCGACGACCACCTCGTACAGCCCGTCGTTGCTGCCGAGGGTGTTGCCGTCGGTGGAGATCCACAGGTTGCCGGTGGCGTCGAAGGCCACGTTGTCCGGGCAGGAGATCGGGGAGACCTGCGCGGGGTCGAAACCGCCGAAGTAGGTGCTCTGGTCCTCCGGGTCGCCGCAGACGAGCACGAGGTTCCAGAGGAACTCCGTGGCCGCCGCGTCGTCGCGCGCCTCGACGATCTCGACGACGTGCCCGTCCTTGTTCAGCGGGCGCGGGTTCGCCTCGTCGACACCGGCCTTGCCCAGGGTGCCGCGCTGGGTGTTGTTGGTGCACGCGACGTAGACGCGGCCGTTGACGGGGTTGCGCTCGACGTCCTCGGGGCGGTCCATCTTGGTGGCGCCCACGACGTCGGCGGCGGCGCGGGTGTTGACGAGCACCTGGTCGATCGACATGCCCGGCACGACGGAGCGGCCGTCGCGGGTGAGCTGCACCCAGCGGCCGCGGCCGTCGAAGCGGTCGTCGTCGGCGCCGTCGCCCTCGAAGACGGCCACGTACAGGTCGCCGTCCTCCAGCAGCCGCAGGTTGTGCTTGCGGTCGCCCTCGCGGTAGGCCCGCTTGGAGATGAACTTGTACAGGTACTCGAACCGCTCGTCGTCGCCCATGTAGGCCACGACGCGGCCGTCGGCGGCGAGGGAGACGGTCGCCCCCTCGTGCTTCATGCGGCCCATGGCGGTGTGCTTGCGGGGGGTCGAGGCCGGGTCGGAGGGGTCGACCTCGACGATCCAGCCGAAGCGGTTGGCCTCGTTGGGCTCCTTCTCGGCGCTGAACCGCTCCTCGATGCGCTCCCACGAGCGGCCGCTGCTGCCGTAGACGCTGTAGCGGTCGCTCTGGCCGCCCTCGACCTCGGGGGAGGAGAAGTAGCCGTTGAAGTTCTCCTCGCCGGACAGGACGGTGCCCCACGGGGTCGTGCCGCCGGCGCAGTTGCCGAAGGTGCCGACGGGGGTGCGGCCCTTGGGGTCGGCGCTGGTGCGCAGCGACTTCGCGCCCGCGGCGGGACCGGTGAACGCCATCGGCGTCATGGGGGTGATGCGGCGGTTGAACTCCGAGCCGCGCACGTAGCCCCACGGGGAGTCCGCGTCCGCCCGGCGCAGCTCCACGACGGACATGCCGTGGGCGGCCAGCGAGATGCGCAGCTGCTCGTCGGTGGCGCTCTCGGCGTCGACCCAGTCGCGGAACATGAGTTCCTCGTTGGTGTACTCGTTGTTGCACACCAGCAGGGCCCGGTTCGGGTCCTGCAGCGGGACGATGGTGGTGTAGTCGTTGTTGTAGCCGAACTGCCCCAGCTGCGCCTCGGCGGTCTGGTTCTCGAAGTCGAAGTCGGGGGCGCCGGGCAGGATCGGGTCGCCCCAGGAGATCAGCGGCGCCCAGGTCCAGCCCTCGGGCACGTCGAAGGAGTCGACCTCCGCCGGGACGGGGGCGATGACGCCGAAGTCCACGGCGTGACCGGGGTCGAACGGCGCGGCGAGCAGGTTCACGTCGCCGCCACCGCCGAACGCGCTGGCGGGCTGGGCCTGGCCCACGGCGGCCCCGGCCACCCCGAGGCCGACGAGACCGGCCAGGACGCCGCGGCGGGACACCGCCGAGCGCACGACGTCGCCGAAGTAGGCGTTGCCGGAACCGTTGGGCGCGGGCACCGCGCAGGACGTCGCGCAGCGGTAGTGGCAGGTCATCGGGCTGCGGCGCCCGGCGGGGGAGTAGGGCAGCAGTTCCAGCGTCGGGCGGCAGGCTTCCGTCGTCACGGCGAGGTCTCCAGGGTGGGGTGGGGCTGCGGCCGGGGGACGGCCGACGACCGCCGGGGGCGGCGGTCCTGCGCGACGGACGTTAGGGAGGCTGTGAGGTGCCTGGGGCCACGGGGAGGTGACCGCCCGGTGAACGCTCGCTGAGCATCCGCGAGCACGGGTAGCCTCACCTTCCCTGCGGGTGTAGGAGCTCCGGGCCCCCGCCGGCGGCGCCGTGCGGCAGGATCGGGCCATGACCCTCGACCCGTCGAACCCGTTCGCCGCCCCCAGCGACCTGCCGTTCGCGGTGCCGCCGTTCGACCGGATCCGCGTCGAGCACTACGCCCCCGCCTTCGAGGCCGGCATCGCCCAGCACCTCGCCGAGGTCGACGCGCTGCTGGCCGCCGACCTGACCCCCGCGCGGTTCCTCGACGCGCTGGAGTCGGCCGGGCAGCTCCTCGGGCGGGTCGAGGCGGTCTTCCACAACCTCGTCGGCACCGACGCCGACGACGCCCTGCGCGCCGTGCAGGCCGAGTACGCCCCGCGCCTGTCCGCCCACCACGACGCCGTCCGCCTCGACCCGCGCCTGGTCGCGCGCGTCCGGGAGCTGCACGAGGACCCCACCGCCGACCTCGACCCCGAGCAGCGCCGCCTCGTCGCCGAGCGCCACCGCGACGCCGTCCGCTCCGGGGCCCTGCTGGACGAGGCCGCCGCCGCCCGGCTGCGGGAGCTGAACGACGAGCTGGCGCGGCTCACCACCCGCTTCGACGTCGACCTGCTCGCCGACACCAACGCCCTCGCCGTCCACGTCACCGACGCCGGGGACCTGGAGGGGCTGGGTGCGGCCGAGCTCGCGCGGGCCGCGGCCGCGGCCGGCGAGCGCGGCGGGTACCTCCTGCCGCTCGTCCTGCCCACCGGGCAGCCCGTGCTGGAGACGCTGCGCCGCCGGGCGACCCGGCAGCGGGTCCACGAGGCGTCGGTGGCGCGCGGCGGCCGCGGCGGGGAGCACGACACCCGGGAGGTCCTGCTGCGGATCGCGGCGCTGCGGGCCGAGCGGGCCGCGCTGCTCGGCCACCCCGACCACGCCTCCTGGGTGATCGCCGACGAGACCGCCGGCGACGTGGCCGCCGCCGCCGCGATGCTGCGCCGCCTCGCGCCCGCCGCCGTCGCCAACGCCCGCCGCGAGGAGGCTGAGCTCACCGGCCTGCTGCACGCCGACGGCTTCGACGGGCCGCTGGAGCCGTGGGACTGGGCGTACTACGCCGAACGGCTGCGCCGGGAACGGTTCGCCGTCGACGCCGAGGCCCTCAAGCCCTGGTTCGAGCTCGAGCGCGTCCTCGTCGACGGGGTGTTCGCGACCGCGACCGCGCTGTACGGGCTGACGTTCACCGAGCGCACCGACGTCCCGGTGTTCTCCGCCGACGTCCGCGCGTTCGAGGTGGCCGACGAGTCCGGGCCGGTCGGCCTGTACCTGTTCGACCCCTACGCGCGCCAGGCCAAGCGCGGCGGGGCGTGGATGAGCTCCTTCGTGGAGCAGTCCCGGCTCCTGGGCGCCCGGCCCGTCGTCGTGAACTGCCTCAACGTGCCGAAGCCCGCCGCGGGGGACCCGGCGCTGCTGACCGTCGACGAGGTGGAGACGCTGTTCCACGAGTTCGGCCACACCCTGCACGGGCTGCTGTCCGACGTGCACTTCCCCCGGTTCTCCGGCACGAGCGTCCCGCGCGACTTCGTGGAGTTCCCCTCCCAGGTCAACGAGTTCTGGGGTTTCGAGCCCGACGTGCTGGCCCGCTACGCCCGCCACGTCGAGACCGGCGAACCGCTGCCCGCCGGGGCCGTGGAGGGGCTGCGGGCCGCCCGCCGGTACGGGCAGGGGTTCTCCACCACCGAGTACCTGGCCGCCGCGCTGCTGGACCTGGCCTGGCACCGCCTGGCCCCCGGCGCCCTCGACGGTTCCGCGCCCGAGGACGTGCAGCGGTTCGAGGCCGCCGCGCTGGCCGAGGCCGGGGTCGCGCTGGACACCGTGCCGCCGCGCTACCGCAGCACCTACTTCCACCACGTCTTCGGCGGCGGGTACGCCGCGGCCTACTACTCCTACGTGTGGAGCGAGGTCCTCGACGCCGACACCGTCGAGTGGTTCGCCGAGAACGGCGGCCTGCGCCGGGAGAACGGCGAGCGGTTCCGCCGCACCGTCCTGGCCCGTGGCGGCAGCGTCGACCCGCTGGCCGCCTACCGGGAGTTCCGGGGCCGCGACGCCGACCTCGCGCCGCTGCTGCGGCGGCGCGGCCTCGACGGCGCCTGAGCCCCGGAACCCCTCCCGGCCCGGGGCGGGCTCAGGCGGCGGGGCCCTCCGGGTCCTCGGCGCCCTTCCCCCGGCCCTGGTCCAGGACGTCGTCGCCCGCACCGCCGGACAGGCGGTCCGAGCCGTTCTCGCCGTGCAGGGCGTCGTCCCCGGCCCCGCCGAGCAGCACGTCGTCGCCGTTGCCCCCGCGCAGCACGTCGTCGCCGTCACCGCCGCACAGCACGTCGTCGCCGTTGCCGCCGGTGACGACGTCGTCCCCACCGAGCCCGGCGATGACGTCGCGCCCGTTCGTGCCCGTCAGCACGTCGTCGCCGGGGGTCCCGACGATCGTCGGGGTCAGGCCACCGCAGGTGGCCGGGGCGGGGGTCTGCAGGTCCAGGCCGAGCAGCACCGGGTCGTGGTCGCTGGAGCGGTAGGGGTCCGCCGCGTACAGGGCCGGGTCGCCGGTGTACTGGTAGGCGGAGGACTCCACCGAGTTGACGTTCCAGTGGGTGACGCCGGTGACCTTCGCGGTCAGTTCCGCGCTGGCCAGGGCGTGGTCCAGGGAGCCGGACAGCGCGTCGAAGACGTAGCTGTAGCGGCCCGGGTCGAACTCCGAACCCAGGTCGACCAGGCCCGCGGTGGTGCGCAGGACCTCGATCGGGTCCTCCTGCGTGTAGGCGTTGAAGTCGCCGAGGGCCACCACGTCGGGGTCGCCGGTGCTCTCGCGCAGGTCGGCCAAGAACCCGGCCAGCGACTGCGCCTGCCGGACGCGGTCGCCGTTGAAGGAACCCTGCCCGGTGTCGGCGTTGTCGCCGGTGCCGGTGCCGCCCTTGGACTTGAAGTGGTTGGCCACCACGGTGAACGCGTCGCCGTCCGCGGTGAACGTCTGCGCGATCGGCTCGCGGGCGTTGGACCAGACGGTCTCGTCGACCAGGCCGACGGGGTCGCCGACCGGCTGCACGACGCCCGGCTTGTAGATGACCGCGTTGCGGATGACGTCGCGGTCCACCGCGTACAGCTCCTGCGGCATCGGCACGTACGCCCACTCGTCGGACCCGGCCGCGGCGTTCAGCCGCCGCACCAGGTCCGCCAGCGCGGTGTCCGCGTTCCCGGGGGTCAGGCCGGTGGAGTCGGTGTCCTCGATCTCCATGAGGGTCACCACGTCGGCGCCCAGCGCGCGGATCGCGGGCACGATCTTCCCGGCCTGCTCCTCCAGCTCGGCCGGGCTCGTGGCCCCGCGGGCGTCGTCGCCGCTGAGGGTGAGGAAGTAGTTCAGCACGTTGAACGCGCCGACCTGCACGTCCCCGCCGACGGCCTCGGGGGCCCGCGGGCGGGTGTCCTGCGCGGCGAAGACGCCGTCGGCGCTGCCGTCGGCCGGCTGCAGCCGCCACGCGTCGAACCCGTAGCCGAGCACCAGCGGCTCGGTGAAGCTCAGCTCGTCGCCCACGCGCACCGGGGTGGCCGGGCTCAGGTACGGGCGGGTGGTGACCGACGTGCGGGCGCTGCTCGCGTCGTCGAGCACGACGCTGCGCAGCGCGTTCTGCGCGGCGACCGCGTCCGCCCCGGCGCCGGGGCGGGCCAGCTCGGTGGGCTGCACGAGGACCCCGCCCTCGGACAGGGTCAGCTCGCCGAAGCTCGTCAGGTCGTAGACCTCGCTGACGGTGAGGCGGTCGGCGGGGGCGACGAGCATCCCCTCCAGCCGCTCGCGGGCGGCGTCGTCGGCGGGCAGGTCCAGCGCGGCCGGCACGGGCAGGTCCGCCGCGGTGCCCTCGGCGACGACCGTCACGCCGGAGGCGCGGACCTGCGTCTGCCCGAAGCCCTCCTCGGCCCGCCCGGTGACGGTGACGGTGTCGCCGAGGTCCACGGCGGCGGTGCTGACGACGAAGACGCCGTCGGAGGTGGCGGGGTCGCCGTCGCCGTCGCGGTCCTGGAGGGAGAACCCGGACAGGCCCGGGGTGTCGCCGACGACGACACCGGTGACGGTGACCTGCCGGCCGGCCAGCGGCGTCGTCGCGCCGGGGCCCTGCACGGCGCCGATCTCGACGGTCCCGGCCGGGGGCTGCGGGTCCGGGTCGGCGGGCGCGGCGGCGTTCAGCGCGCCGGGGGTGGCGGCGGCCGGCCCGGACCACACCAGCGCGCCGGAGGCGTCGGGGGTGCGCTGCAGCGACTGCCCGGCGGGCGTGGTGCTGGACTCCGCGACGCCGACGTCGGTGCTCGTGAGGCCGTCGGCCGGGCCGCCGACCGCGGTGAGGGTGCCCTCGTAGCTGAGCAGCTCCAGCACCGTCCCGTCGGCGGCGACGAGGGCCACGGCGTCCGGGGCGCCGTTCTGCAGGCCGTCGACGGGGAACTCGACCACCGCCACCGCGGGGGCGCCGGCCGGGGCGGTGACCTCCGGGACGGCCGTGGTGCCGTATGGGGCGCCGCCGTTGCCGTTGTAGCGCACCAGCGACAGCCCCGCGGAGCTGGTGCCCGCGGGCAGCTGCACCTCCACGAACTCCCCGGTGTCGGTGCCGGCGTTGTCGTAGTGGATCTCCGAGACGAACGGCGTCGCCGGCGGGGCGGCCGCGGCGGGACCGGCGGCGATCACGGGCAGGCCGAGCGCCGTCAGCGAGACGGCGGCGGCACCGACGGCGGCGCGCCGGGCGCGGGCGCCCCGGCAGCCGGGGTGGAGGAACATGCGGGTCCTTCCGAGGTGGGTCACGGACGGTCGCACGTTAGGTGCGGCGTGTGACACGACCGTGGCCGGGAGGTGAACCGGAATCCGGGACGGCCCCCCGCGGTTGGCGCCGACGTGAAGACGATCGTGTACTCCGAGACCGGTCCGAGCTCCGTCCTGCGCCTGGAGGACCGCCCGCGGCCCGAGCCCGGCGCCGGGGAGGTGCGCGTGCGCGTCATCGTCTCCGGGGTCAACCCCACCGACTGGAAGTCCCGCAGCGGCGCCACCGGCGCCCTCCCCGCCGCCGAGGCCACCCCGAACCAGGACGGCGCGGGCGTCGTCGACGCCGTCGGGCCCGGGGTCGAGGACCTCGCCGTCGGGGACCGCGTGTGGACGTGCATGGCCGCCCAGGGCCGCCCCACCGGCACCGCGCAGGAGTACACCGTCCTGCCGGTCGAGCGGGTGACGCGGCTGCCCGACGGGGTGTCCTTCGACGTCGGCGCCTCCCTCGGCGTGCCCGCCGTCACCGCCCACCGCGCCCTCACCGTCGCCGAGGACGGCCCCCGCCGCCTGGCCCCCGGTGCCCTGGCCGGGCGCACCGTCCTCGTCGCCGGTGGCGCCGGGGCCGTCGGCCACGCCGCGATCCAGCTCGCCCGCTGGGCCGGCGCCACCGTGATCGCCACCGTCTCCGGCCCGGAGAAGGCCCGGCTGGCCACCGCCGCCGGCGCCCACCACGTCGTCAACTACCGCGAGCCCGACCCCGCCGCCGCGATCCGCGCCAAGGCCCCCGACGGCGTCGACCTCGTCGTCGAGGTCGCCCTCGGGCAGAACCTGGCGCTGGACCAGGCCGTGATCCGCCCGCGCGCCTCCATCGCCAGCTACGCCGACGACGGCGGTGGCGAGGCCCGCCTCGACGTGCGGGCCAACATGGTCCTCAACACCCGGCTGCAGTTCATCCTCATGTACACGATGGGTGCGCAGGCGCTGCGCGCCGCCGCCGAGGACGTCACCGCCGCCCTGCGCGACGGGGCCCTGCCCGTGGGGGAGGAGCACGGCCTGCCGCTGACGCGGTTCCCGCTGGAGCGGACCGCCGCCGCCCACGACGCCGTCGAGGGCGGCGTCGTCGGCAAGGTGCTCGTCGACGTCGCCGACCCGGGCTCCGCCCCCGCCTGAGCCCCCGCGGGGCTTCAGGCCGTCCCGGGACGTGCCGAAGGCTCCTCGGAGCACGGGCCGGGCACGTCACCGGCACTCGATCCGAGCAGGGCGGAGGCCCCTGGTGACCATCGGCAGCAGCCCCACGACCGGCACCCCCGCGGTGGGTCCGCCCCTCGTCATCGCCCACCGCGGGTACTCCGCCGTGGCCCCGGAGAACACCCTCGCCGCGTTCGAGGCGGCGCTGCGCTGCGGCGCGCACATGGTCGAGACCGACCTGCACCCCGCCGCCGACGGCTCCGCGGTCCTCATCCACGACGCCGAGGTCGACGCCACCACCGGCGGCAGCGGCCTGGTCGCCGACCTCGGGCCCGCCGAGCTCACCCGCCTCGACGCCGGTTCGTGGTTCTCCCCCGCCTACCGCGGCCAGCGCGTCCCGCTGCTGGTGGACCTGCTGGACCTGCTCACCGAGCACCCCGGCGCCCAGCTGCTGCTGGAGCTGAAGGGCGTCTGGGGCCGCGCGGAGGTCGAGGGGGTGCTGCGGGACCTGCGCCGCACCGGCGCCCTGGACCAGGTCGTCCTGCAGAGCTTCGAGGTGGGCACGCTGACCGCCGTGCAACGGCTGGCCCCGGGCGTGCGCCGCGCCGTGCTGCTCGACGAGCTCGACGACGACGCCCTCGCCCAGGGCCGCGCCCTGCGCCGCGACCTCGGCGTCATCGCCTGCAACCCCTCCGTGGCCGCCCTGGCGGCGCGGCCCGCCGCGGTCGCCGAGCTGCACGCGGCCGGGCTGCAGGTGTGGCCGTGGACCGTGGACGAGGCCGCGCTCTGGCGCGCGCTGGTCGAGGCCGGCGTCGACGGCGTCATCACCAACCGCCCCGACGGCCTCCTCGGCTGGCTCGAGGCGCGCGAGGACGCCCGTCCCGAACCCGCCGACCTCCTGCTGGCCGCCCTCGCCCAGCGCGGGCGCTCCGAGCCGGGCCCTGCGGCGGCGCCGCAGCGCGTGGCCGCACGCTGAGCCCGCGCCGCGCGTCCCGCCTCAGTTCCCCGGCAGCACCCCGTCGGCGTCCGGGACGCCGCCGTCGATGTCGTCGGCGTCCACGATCCGGTACGCGTACCCCTGCTCGGCCAGGAACCGCTGCCGGTGCGCGGCGAAGTCCTGGTCCTTGGTGTCGCGGGAGACGACCGTGTAGAACCGCGCCGCCCCGTGGTCGCCCTTGGGTCGCAGCACCCGGCCCAGCCGCTGCGCCTCCTCCTGCCGGGACCCGAACGAGCCCGACACCTGGATGGCGACCTTCGCCTCGGGCAGGTCGATGGAGAAGTTCGCGACCTTGCTCACGACCAGGGTGCTGATCTCCCCGTGCCGGAACGCGTCGAACAGCCGCTGACGCTCCTTCACCGACGTCTCGCCCTTGATGACGGGCGCGTCCAGCCGCGCCGCGAGGTCGTCGAGCTGGTCGATGTACTGCCCGATCACCAGCGTCGGCTGCCCCGCGTGCTGGGCCACGAGCTTCTCCACCACCCGCGACTTCTCCGGCGACGTCGAGCACAGCCGGTACCGCTCGTCGTCCTCGGCCGTGGCGTACGCCAGGCGCTCGGAGTCCGGCAGAGTCACCCGCACCTCGACGCAGTCCGCGGGCGCGATGTAGCCCTGCGCCTCGATGTCCTTCCACGGCGCGTCGTACCGCTTGGGCCCGATGAGGGAGAACACGTCGCCCTCGCGGCCGTCCTCGCGCACCAGCGTCGCCGTCAGCCCCAGCCGGCGGCGCGCCTGCAGGTCGGCGGTCATCCGGAAGATCGGCGCGGGCAGCAGGTGCACCTCGTCGTAGACGATGAGGCCCCAGTCGCGGGCGTCGAACAGCTCCAGGTGCGGGTAGACGCCCTTCCGCTTCGTCGTCACCACCTGGTACGTGGCGATCGTCACCGGGCGGATCTCCTTGCGGGCCCCGGAGTACTCGCCGATCTCGTCCTCGGTCAGCGAGGTCCGCTTCAGCAGCTCGTCGCGCCACTGCCGGGCCGAGACGGTGTTCGTCACCAGGATCAACGTCGTCGCGCGGGCCCGGGCCATCGCCGCGGCGCCCACGACCGTCTTGCCCGCCCCGCACGGCAGGACGACCACCCCGGACCCGCCGTGCCAGAAGCCCTCCACGGCCTCGTCCTGGTAGGGCCGCAGCGTCCAGCCGTCCTGCGCGAGGTCGATGGGGTGCGCCTCGCCGTCGACGTACCCGGCGAGGTCCTCCGCGGGCCAGCCGAGCTTGAGCAGGACCTGCTTGAGGTTCCCGCGCTCGCTGGGGTGCACCAGGACGGTGTCCGGCGTGATCCGCTCACCCAGCAGCGGCGCGACCTTCTTGCTGCGCAGCACCTCCTCCAGGACCGGGGCGTCGAGGGCGTGCAGGAGCAGGCCCCGCTCCTCGTCCTTGACCAGCTGCAGCCGGCCGTACCGGGCCATGGTCTCGGCCACGTCGACCAGCAGCGCGTGCGGCACCGAGTAGCGGGAGAACTCCAGCAGCGTGTCCACGACCTGCTCGGCGTCGTGCCCGGCCGCGCGGGCGTTCCACAGCCCCAGCGGCGTCAGCCGGTAGGTGTGGACGTGCTCGGGGGCGCGCTCGAGCTCGGCGAACGGCGCGATCGCCGCCCGGCACGCGCCCGCCCGGGGGTGGTCGACCTCCAGGAGCAGGGTCTTGTCGCTCTGGACGATGAGGGGTCCGTCGGTCACCTGAGGTCCAACCCCGCGCGGGCGCGTCTGCTTCCGGTCACCGGGCGAACAGGACGTTCACCGAGTTGGTGTCGAAGGTCGAGGTCTGGTCCCAGCCCCCGCCGATCCCGATGAGGATGAACAGCACGAACAGCACCACCGCCAGCAGGGACAGCCCCAGGTTGACCCAGGCGCAGATCTTCCCGGCCAGGACGAACCCCAGGCCCCGCTTGGTGCCCTGGGAGGCGAGGATCTCGCGGCGGGCCCCCGGGGCCAGCGCCAGCGCGACGATCGAGGCGATCCAGCCCAGGAGCGTGAAGGACAGCAGCAGGCCGCCGACGGCCGTCCAGCAC
This sequence comes from Kineococcus rugosus, assembly GCF_050871975.1. Lineage (NCBI taxonomy): Bacteria > Bacillati > Actinomycetota > Actinomycetes > Kineosporiales > Kineosporiaceae > Kineococcus > Kineococcus rugosus. Next base: position 35,976 of record NZ_JBJLSJ010000010.1, read on the forward strand.
ACGGCGTGCGCCATGCCGGTCACGGGGGGCTGGCCGTAGCCGTACTGCTGGTCGGGGAAGGGCTGGTTGCCGTACGGCTGGTTCGCGTACGGCTGGCTGCCGTACGGCTGACTGCCGTACGGCTGACTGCCGTAGGGCTGGTTCCCGTAGGGCTGGTCGCCGTACGACGGGTTCCCGTACTGCTCGTTCCCGGACGACGGGTCCGGGTACGGCTGGTCGCCGCGCTGCCCGCCCGCGGCGGAGGGGTCGCCGTACCGCGGCAGGCTCTCCGTCGGCCCCGCCGCGTGCGAGCCGCCCGTCCCCCCGGACGACCCGGCGGCGCGGTACGGGTCGTGCGCGTCACCCGCGGGCGTCCCACCCGCACCGGCGTAGGGGTCCGGGGTCGGCTCGGCGTCCGGCTTCTCCCACCAGGACCGCTGTCCGTCGCCCTGCCCGTTGTCGCTCATGGTGGCCGTGCTCGCAATCGTCGTGGGTCGTCGGGGTCGTGACCTGTCCGGCTCGACGCTAGCCCACGGTCCCGACGCGGGCCTCCCGCCGCTCACCCGACTGCTCAGTCCGCGTCGACCACCCCGGTGACGCGGTGCACCGAGAACGACCGGACGGTGCGCTCGGCGTGGTCGAAGGCCGTGATGCGCCCGCCGTCGACGCCCAGCGGGTCCACCAGGAACCGCCCCGCCGTCCCGGTCGCGTCGACGTACCCGATCCACACCGGCCGCCGCCGCCCGGCGGCCTCGCGCAGCACCGACAGCGACGTCGAGGGGTCCATGGTCGGCAGCGCCGGCGCGTCCTTCTGCCGGTCGCGCCGCCGTTCGCGCTCGGCGAGGTCGTCGTCGCCGCCGCGCACCGTCTGCACCGCCGCCGCGACCAGCGAGGGCCCCGGCGCCGGCGGCTCACCGGTGACCGGCCGGGGCGCCGGGCGCGCCGTCGTGCGGTGCGCCGCGGGGCGCCGCACCAGCAGCTCCCCGGCCGGGCCCTCCGCGGCCGGGGCGGCCCCGACCTCCCCCAGCACCGCCAGCACCTCGTCCGGCTCGGCCGCGCTCGCCAGCACCGTCGGGGCCAGCGCGCGCAGACCCAGCGGGGCGCAGCGCTTGTCGGCCACCAGCTCGGCGAGCAGGGCCGGGTCCTCGGCCCGCACGTACGCCGCCGCCCGGCCCACCCGGACCCGGCCGTGGCGGCGGGCCATGTCCCGCACCAGGTACTCCAGCGGCTGCGGGACGCCCGTGGCGGACAGGTCGGCGAGGAACGCCAGGGCCTCGTCGGCGGTCAGCCCCTCGTCCAGCCCGCGGCGCACCGTCGCGGGGTCGAAGCGGTACACCGTCGCCCCGCCGCGGCTCTCCACCCGGGCCAGCGACTCCAGCCGGCGCGCCGCGGACGCCTCCAGCGGGCCGGGCGCCACGGCCGTCAGGTCGGCCTGCAGCAGCACCTCCCGCACCGGGGTGGGCAGCGTCGCGGCCAGCGCCTCCCGGGCGCCGTCCTCGTCCCCGGCCAGCAGCGCGCGGCCCGCGGGCGTCAGCGCCCCGGCGCCCAGCACCCCCAGCCACGACGCGTCGCGCACCGTCCAGCCGACGAGGTCGTCGCGCAGCCGGCTCGCGCGCCGGGGCGCCGCCCACCGCAGCCGGGCGGCCAGGTCGGGCACCGGGGCCGCGGCGTGCGCGGGCAGCTGCGCCAGCTCGGTCAGGACGGCGTGCCGGACCGCCGGCGCCGAGGCGCGGTCCAGGTCCGGGCCCAGGGCGTTGCGGGCGGCGTCCTTCGCGTCGCGGGACCCGACCATCGCGGGCACCCGCGTCGAGGGCAGCCACGCCGTGACCAGCGTCAGCCAGCGCTCGGGCAGGTCCGCCTCCAGCCAGGTGTCGAACGCGGGCGTGGGCAGCCAGCGCGGCTCGACCTCACCGTCGTCGGCGACCAGCCCGGCCACCCAGGCGGTCTCCACGACCAGCGCCGCGGTGGCCTCGTCGACCTCCAGGGCCGCCGCCGCGCGCCGCAGGTCGCGCACCCCCAGCCCGCCGGCGCGCAGCACCCCCGGACCGGCCTGCCCCCACGCCCGGCCCAGCTCGGCGACCAGCCGGCACGCCTCCGCGGCGGCCTCGGCGGAGGCGCCCAGCACCCGGGCCGCGGGGTGCTCGGTCACCGGCAGCGCCGGGGGCACCCGGTCGGGCGCGCGGTGGACCCGGCCCCCGCGCAGCGCCAGCGCGACCTCGCGGGGCAGCACGACCGTGCCGGGCCCGGAGACGGCGAGCAGCCCGTGCGAGAGCAGCCACTCGACGGGACCGGTGGCCGAGGCGGCCCGCACCTGCCGGTCGGCGCGCTCCACGGCACCCGTCGGGGGGCCCCACGTCAGCTTGTCCAGCACCGCCCGGACCCCCTCGGGGGCCCCGGCCAGCAGGTCCTGGACGGTCGCGGGGACCGCCAGGTGCGCGGTCAGCCGCTGCAGCGCGACCTCGGGGTCGTGGCTGACCTCCAGCCCCAGGTCCTCCAGCAGCTCGGCCAGCCGCTGCGGGGAGCGGCGCCCCAGCGCGTCGGCCAGCGTCGGGCCCAACCCACCCGGGTGGGGGCCCAGCAGCTCCCGCACCGCCGCGACCAGCCGCAGCCGGCGGTCCGGGCCCCACACCAGCGCCCGCCGGCGCAGGTCGGCCACCACGTCCCCGGCCCGCGCGCCCCACGCCTTCGACACGGCGGTCACGCTCGTGGGGTCGGGCAGCACGGCCAGCACCTCGGCGACCTGCACCGAGGGGGTGTCGAGCCGTTCGAGCGCGCGCTGGGTGCTGGCCCGCGTCGTGGCGCGGGTGGCCAGGGCCGTCGAGGACGTCGGCAACGGGGAGGCGAGGTCGGGCCGCGCGGCGAACAGGGCCTGCAGGTCCTCGTCCGCGCGGGCGCGCAGGTCCTCGGCGAGGGTGCGCGGAGCTGGGGCCGGGGGCATCGCAGCGAGCTTAGTGTCGGAACCCGGCCCTACCGTCCCGGCATGACCACCGACGAGGGGCTGCCCGCCGAACGACGCGAGTTCCTGTCCGCGCTGGGCAAGCACCGGCTGCTGTTCACCGCGACCCTGACCGGCCTGACCGACGAGCAGGCCGCCGCCCGCACCACCGTCAGCGAGCTGTGCCTGGGCGGTCTGGTCAAGCACGTCGGCCGGACCGAGGCGCGGTGGGCGGCCTTCGCCCGCGAGGGCGCCGCGGCGTTCCCCGCCTTCGAGGACACCGACTGGCAGGCCCGCGCCGACTCCTTCCGGCTGCTGCCGGGGGAGACCGTCGCCGAGGTGCTCGCCGACTACGCCGCCGTCGCGGCCCGCACCGACGACCTCGTCCGCACCGCCGACCTCGACCTGGCCCACGACCTGCCGCAGGCGCCCTGGTTCGAGCGGGAGCGGTGGAGCGTGCGGCGGGTCCTGCTGCACCTGGTCGCCGAGATCGCCCAGCACGCCGGGCACGCCGACCTGCTGCGCGAGGCGATCGACGGGCGCAAGTCGATGGGGTGACTCGCCGGGGCGGCGGTGTCGCAGGACGTCAGCGACGGTCGCGGGGGCGAGCCGGAGCAGCGGCGCACGACGCGCCTCGACCGCGACACCGGAGGTCGGCCGCCCGTCGATGACGTTCGCCCGCCCCGGCGTGGGGTGCGCCACGCCTGGGCGCTGACGAACGACCACCGCTCGGCGGCGCTCCCGACACGTGCGTGATCAGGCGCCACTCGGGACGTCCTCAGCTCCCGGCCAGGGCGCCCCCGACCTCCTGCAGCACGTCCATCGCGACGTCGAGCACGCGACCGTCGACGTCGTACGCCGGGTCCCACGAGGCGAGCGTCGCCGAGACGAGCGGCAACCGGCTCGTCGCGCCGCGGATGACGGCACGGACCTCGTCGCCGTCGAGCCCACCGGGCACCGCGTAGCCGTTCGCCCGCCCGACGGAGGTGTCCACCACGTCGAGGTCGACGTGGACGTGCAGGGCCTCGACGTGCGCAGCGAGACGTGCGACGACCTCCTGCACCACCCCGTCACCGGCGCGCAGTCGTGCGGGAGGCACCCACGTCATGGCCGAGGACTGCAGCGACGACTCCTCCGCCGGTTCGAGGGCGTGACCCCCGACCAGCGCGACGGCCTCGTCGCGCACGGGGAGGAACCCCGGGATCGTCGAGGCCAGGTTCTGCCAGCAGCGGCCGGTCAGGAGTGCGAGGGCCATGCCGTCGAAGAAGCCGCTCGTCGTGGTCCCGGGCACCTGCAGGTCGCCGTGCGCATCGAGCCACAGCACACCCACGCGCCTGCCGGCACGCGCGTGCGCGGCCATGACGCCGACGCTCGCGCCGCAGTTTCCGGCCAGGACCACCGGGGCCGCGCCACCTGCACCCCCCACCGCACCAGCGGTGCGACGCATGACCTCGATCCCACCCCCCACCTCCGTGACGAAGCGCCCGGGGATCGTGATCTCAGCGGTCTCGACGCGCGCGCCCGAGGACGCCAGGCGGGCGGCGGCTCCCGCGCGCACCAGTGCCGACGGTCCGGCGCCGTGGCGGGCTGACCGGTGTCCTGAGTCGTAGGGCACCTCGAGGACCTGGATGCGAACCATGCGCTCAGTGTCGTTCCCGTCCCCTGGTGGGCCGGGCAGGGAGCGCGGACCCCGTCGGTGCTGATCCCGCGGTCATCGGCAGGAGCGTGGAGTCGTCAGCGTCGGGCCTGCGGTCGGGCACACCTCCGACTCGGGGTCGGGACCCGGGGAGCGCCACCGCGACCGCTGGGAGCCTCGCCGGCGTCCTGCGCCCCGGCAGCGGGTCAGGTCGTGGGCGCCTCCTGCGGGAACCCGAACAGGTCGAACAACCGGGTGTCCAGGAACGAGGTGATGCGGCTGATCCGGCCGTCGGCCAGTTCGAGGGCCTGGATCGCGAACGGCACCAGCTCGCCGTGCTCGCCCACGGGCTTGTAGTGCGCGTAGGCGGGGGAGCCGTTCATCGTCACCGGCACCAGCTTCGAGCCGCGGCACCGGTGACCGGGGCCGACCATCCACGCGGCGATGTCGTCGGCCCCGGCCAGCCACAGCTCGAACGGCGGCATGTTCTGGGTGACGTCGGCCGCCAGCAGCCGCACGAACGCGTCGATGTCGTACGCCTCGAAGGCGCGGACGTACTCCTCCAGCAGGGCCCGGTGGCCGTCGTCGAGCGGTTCGGTGCGGTCGACGTCGGGCCGCTCGGCCAGGGTCGCGCGGGCCCGCTGCAGGGCGCTGTTCACCGACGCCGTCGTGGTGTCCAGCAGGGTGGCGACCTCCTCGGCCCGCCAGCGCAGCACGTCGCGCAGGATGAGGACCGAGCGCTGCCGCGGGGGCAGGTGCTGCAGCGCGGCGACGAACGCCAGCCGGATCGACTCGCGGGCGACCGCGATGTCGGCCGGGTCGCCGGCCTCGGGCAGGACCCGCTCGTCGACCATCGGTTCCAGCCAGGTGTCCTCGGGGCGGCTGCGGGCCAGCGACGCCTCCACCGGCTCCCACGCCGTGGCGGACAGGTCCATCGGGCGGGCCCGCTTCTTGCGGCCCTCGATCATCGTCAGGCACACGTTGGTGGCGATCCGGTACAGCCAGGACCGCAGCCCCGACCGCCCCTCGAACCCGTCGATGCTGCGCCAGGCCCGCACCATCGTGTCCTGCACGGCGTCCTCGGCGTCGAACGCCGACCCGAGCATCCGGTAGCAGTAGCCGGTCAGCTCGGCCCGGTGGGCGGCCAGTTCCGGTTCGAGCTCGTCGTGGGTGAAGGTCCGGGAGGTCGCCGGGCCGCTGGTGGTCCTCGTGTCGGAGGTGGTCACGGCTTCAGCAGAGCACAGGGCACCGACACGACGGGAGTACCCGCGGCCCCTGGTTGGATGGTCGCCCGTGCCGCCGATCGAGGTCCCCCTGCTGCTGCTGGCCGGCGTGCTGTCCGGCCTGGTCGGCGCGACCGCCGGGCTGGCGTCCCTGGTGTCGTACCCGGCGCTGCTGCTGACGGGCCTGTCGCCGCTGGCCGCCAACGTCACCAACAGCGTCGCGCTGCTGGGGGTGACCGCGGGCACCGCCGCCGGGTCGCGCCCCGAGCTGCGCGGGCAGGGGGCGCGGATGCTGCGGCTGCTGCCGATCGCGGCGGCCGGCGGGGCCGTGGGGTGCCTGCTGCTGCTGGCGCTGCCGCCGGGGGCGTTCGAGCTCGTCGTCCCCTTCCTCGTCGCGGGGGCGTCGGTGACGCTGCTGCTGCAGCCGCGGGTCAAGCAGCTGCAGCCGGGCCGGTTCTCCCCGCGCAACCCCCTCGTGCTGGCCGCGATCTTCGCCGTCGGCGTCTACGGCGGCTACTTCGGCGCGGCCGCCGGCGTGCTCATGCTGGCCCTCGCCGAGGTCCTGCACGCCCAGTCCCTGGCCCGCAACAACGCGCTGAAGAACATGCTGACGGGGGCCGCGAACACGGTCGCCGCCGTGGGGTTCGCGGTGTTCGGGCCCGTCGACTGGTGGGCCGCGCTCGCCCTGGGCGCCGGGTGCGTCGTCGGGGGCCGGATCGGGCCGCCGATCGTGCGCCGCGTCGACCCGCGCGTCCTGCGGGTCGTCGTCGCGGTCGCCGGGTTCGCGCTGGCGGTGCGGTTGCTGCTGGCGCGCTGACCGCGCGACGACCGGGTCCGCGCGCCGCGTCGCGTGGTAGGCAGGGCGCGTGCGCATCGCCCTCTCGCAGCTGAACAGCGGCACCGACCCCGCCGCCAACCTCGACCTCGCCCGCGCGGAGATCACCGCCGCCGCCGGGGCCGGGGCCCGGCTGCTGGTGCTGCCCGAGGCGTTCTCCTGCCGGTTCGGCGTCCCGCTGGGCCCGGTGGCCGAACCCGTCGACGGGCCGTGGGCGGCGGGGCTGGCCGAGGCCGCCGACGCCGCCGGGATCACCGTCGTCGCCGGGGCCTTCTCGCCCGGGCGCGACGGCCGGGTCCGCAACACCCTGCTGGCTCGCGGCGCCGGGGTGCGCGACCACTACGACAAGGTCCACCTCTACGACGCGTTCGGGTTCGCCGAGTCCGACACCGTGGAGGCCGGGACCCGTCCCGTCGTCCTGGACGTCGACGGCGTCGGGGTCGGGCTGGCGACCTGCTACGACGTGCGGTTCCCCGGCCTGTTCACGGCCCTGGCCGGCGCGGGCGCGCAGGTCGTGGTCGTGGCGGCCTCCTGGGGCGCCGGCCCCGGCAAGGTCGAGCAGTGGGACCTGCTGACCCGGGCCCGCGCCCTGGACTGCACCAGCTTCGTCGTCGCCTGCGGCCAGGCCGAGCCCGACGGGGCCGACGAGCCCGACGGGTCGGCCCCGACCGGGGTGGGGCACAGCCGGGTCGTCGGGCCGCTCGGGCGGGTCGTGGCCGCCCTCGGGGCCGCGCCGGGGCGCCTCGTCGTCGACCTCGACCTCGGTGAGGTCGCCGCGGCCCGGGCCGCGGTGCCGGTGCTCACCGGCCGCCGGGTGTGACCGGCACCGTTCACGCCAGCGAGGCCATGCCCTCCGGCAGCGGCTCGGCGTGCAGGACGTGCAGCTCCTGCGTCGCGCGGGTCAGCGCCACGTAGAGGTCGTTCGCCCCGCGCGGGCGGCGCAGCACCGCGGCCGGCTCGACGACCACGACGACGTCGAACTCCAGGCCCTTGGCCCGGTGCACGTCCAGCACCGAGACCCCGGCGTCGAGGTCGTCGGGGGAGGCGGCCACCGACCCCGGCGGCAGCGCGGCCGCCACGGCCGCGCGCAGCGCGTCCGAGCCCAGCGGGCCGTCCTGCTCGGCGGTCAGGACCGCGATGCGGCCCTCGTCCAGCGTCGCGAAGCGGTCCCGGACGTGCTCGACGACCGAGGACGCGCCGGTCAGCGGCAGGGCCAGGGGGTCGTGCTCGCCCTCGCGCACCGGCGTGGGCGGGTTCGCGGAGATCCCCGCCGCGCGCAGCACGTCGGCCGCGACGCGGGAGATCCGGGCGGGCGTGCGGTAGTTGACGGTCAGCTCCTCCAGCCGCCAGCGGTCGTCGACGACGGGCTTGAGCGCCTGCGCCCAGCTGCGCGCGCCCGCCGGGTTCGACGTCTGCGCGACGTCCCCCACGAGCGTCATCGACCGCGACGGGCAGCGCCGCTCCACGAGCCGCCAGGCCATCGCGGACAGCTCCTGCGCCTCGTCGACGACCACGTGCCCGTAGGCCCAGGTGCGGTCCACGGCGGCGCGCTCGGCGACGGTCCCGGTGGGGCCGGACCCGGAGAAGCGGTCGGCCAGCAGCTCGGGGCTGACCAGGGGGTTCCCCACCCCGGACGCCTCGAAGTCCTCCAGCACCTTGCGGGCGTAGGCGAGCTGCTCCTCGCGCTCGGCGGCCGCGCGCGCGGAGGTGACGCTCTCCTCCAGCGGCCCGAGCAGCTCGGCGAGCTCGTCCAGCAGCGGCACGTCGGCCTCCGACCAGGCCGCCGGGTCCTCGCGGTGCAGCGCCTCGCGGTCGCGCGCGGACAGCTGCGGGGCGACCTCGGCCAGCAGCGCCGGGTTCCGGTACAGGGCCGAGAGCACCTTCTCCGGCGTCAGCGGCATCCAGCACAGGTTGACCTCGCGGCGGACGTCGACGTGCTCGCGCAGCTCGGCGACCAGGTCGTCGCGCTCCTCGCCGAGGTCGACGCCGCGGGCGCGGGCCAGCGAGTTCACCATCGTGTTCAGCACCTCGCGCACGAACGTGACGCGGGCCAGGTTGTGCGGCTTGCGGCTGCGGCGGGCCCGGGTGCGGGCCGCGGCGACCGCGTCGGGCCGCAGCTGGACCCGGGTGCCGTCCAGGTCGAAGCGCAGCGGCCGGGCGGGCACCCGCTGCCGGGCGGCGACGGCCGCCTCCAGCACGTCGACCATCCGCAGCGAGCCCTTGACGCGGGCCGCGTCGGGGGAGTCCTCGCCGCGCGCGACGACGCCGGGGTACATCTCGCCCAGCGTCAGGGTCACCACGCCGGTCTCCCCGAGCGCCGGCAGCACCTGCTCCACGTAGCGCAGGAACACCGGGCTGGGGCCCAGCAGGAGGACGCCGCTGCGGGCCAGCCGGTCGCGGTGGGTGTAGAGCAGGTAGGCGGTGCGGTGCAGCGCGACGGCCGTCTTGCCGGTCCCCGGCCCGCCCTGCACGACGAGCACGCCGCGCTCGGAGGCGCGGATCACCCGGTCCTGCTCGGCCTGGATGGTGGCGACGATGTCGCCCATGCGGCCGGTGCGGGGGGCGGTGACGGCCGCGAGCAGGGCCGCGTCGCCGGTGGTGCGCTCGCCCTCGGCGGCGACCAGCACCTCGTCGTCGAGGCCGGTGACCCGGCGCCCGGAGGTCAGCAGGTGCCGGCGGCGCACGACGTCGCGGGGGGAGGCGGCGGTGGCCTGGTAGAAGTCCTGGGCCGCCGGGGCCCGCCAGTCGACGAGGATCTGGGTGCCGCGGTCGTCGGCCAGGCCGAGGCGGCCCACGTAGCGGCGCGGGTCCTCGGTGCCCGGGCGCAGGTCCAGCCGCCCGAAGCACAGCCGGTTCTCCACCGACCACAGCTGCGCGAGCCGGTCCTCGTACAGGGTCGCGAAGGCGTCCCGCTCGAAGCGGCTCTGGTGGGTGCCGGTGGCGGTGGTGCGGCGCACCTCGGCGAGCTGGTCGGCCGTCTGCTCGCGCAGGACGTCCAGGCGGGCGTACAGCGTGCCGACGTGCTCGTCCTCGCGTGCGACCTCCTGCTCGGTCGCAGGGGTGACGCTCGGCTCGGTGGACTGGCTCACTCGGGCGGCTCCTCGCGCAGGTCCTCGTGCGTGCCGTCGAAACGGCACCGAAGAAGAGTAGAGCCGGGTCCGGGGCACCCGGCGGGCGGACCCGCGGGTCCACCCGTCCGGCGGCGCCCGCGCGCCCCGGCCCGGGGAGGGCGCCCGTGTTCGCCGTCCGCGGATCCGGGGCGCGCGCGGCCCCTCCCGCTGACGAACGGGGCCGGACGTGCTAGGTTTCCCGGTAGTCGCAGTTTCTCGTCGTGCTAGCAGCGCCCGGGGGATCACCGAGGGGCAAGCACGCTCACCACAAAGGTCAGCACCCTCGGCGGCGAGTCCCACCTCGTGTGGGGCGCAAGACCCGAGGAGGCCTCATGGCTCAGGGAACTGTCAAGTGGTTCAACGGTGAGAAGGGCTTCGGCTTCATCGCCCCCACCGACGGTGGTCCGGACGTCTTCGTCCACTACTCCGCGATCTCCGGCAACGGGTACCGCAACCTCGAGGAGAACGACACCGTCGAGTTCGAGGTGACCCAGGGCGCCAAGGGCCCCCAGGCCGCCAACGTCGTGCGTCTCTGATCCTCGCGATCTGACGAACGCCGCCGCGACCCCCGCCCCCTCGTGGGACGGGGGTCGCGGTGCGTTCAGCGCCGTTCCAGGACCCCGCGGACGTAGGCGGCCTGCGCCGCGTGCTCCAGGTCGTCGTCCGCGACGCTCACCAGCCGCACCCCGAGGGTGACCGGCGGGTCCCACGCCTCGTCGACGACGCGGTCCAGGTCGGCGTCGGTGAGCCCGCGCAGGTACCCGACCGTCCGGGCGTGGACGGCGTCGAGGTACCCGGTCAGCAGCTCCGCGGAGGCCCGCACCCGCCCCACCTGCCCGGCGTCGTGGCCGTAGCCGGTCTCGGCCGCCTCGAACGGCAGCCCGAACCGGTCCGCCCAGCCGTCCGCCGTCCACGTCTGCTCCCGGCCCGCGACCTCGCTGACGTGGTCGTCCTGCACCCGGGCCAGGTGCCACACCAGCCAGGCGATGCTGTTGGCGCCGGGGTCCAGCCGCGCGCTCAGCGCGTCCTCGTCCAGACCGTCGACCACGGCGTGCACGGCGTCGGGGATGCGGCCGTAGAGGTCCAGCAGCAGGTCCTTGGTGTCCATGCCCCCAGCCTCGGCGGACGGAGGGCCCGCCGCACCCGCGGGGTTGCTCCGGACGGGCGATCATCGGCGCCGGGGTGCAACGCCGGCCCCCGCGCCGCGATGGACCCCTCGTGACGCAACGCGAGCTCCTCGAACGCTGGTGGTCCACCCTGGACGCGCCGGTGCGCCGCGACGTGCTCCGGGTCCGGCCCGGCGACTTCCTCGACGAGGCGGTGGCCCGGGACCTGCAGCGCTCCGGCGTGCACGTGCCGGGCGTGGCGCTCGCCGTCGACGTCGCCGGTGACGTGCGCCGCGGCGTCGTGCACGTCCAGCCCCGCGAGCTCACCGACTTCCTCGTCGCCGTCCGCTGATCCGCGCCGGGAGGCAACCGGCGGGCGCTCGCGCGCGTCACCTCCCCGTGAGCCGATCCCGATGCCGATCCCGATGCCGATCCTGGGGACGTGCGTGGGCGGCGGTCGCGTCCGCCGTGCTGGCCGGTGCCGTCGCGGGGTGCGCGGCGCCCCGGGCCCCGCTGCCCCCGCCGACCACCCCCGCGACCCCGACCGCCGCGACCGGCCCGGTCCCCACCGGTGGGGCGCCGGCCGCGACGGCGCTGACCCTGACCACGGCCGGCGGCCTGGTGCTGGCCACGACCGTGGAGGGAGGGGCGTCGCTGGAGGACCCCGCCGCGACGGGCTCCTCGCCGCCGATGCTGCGCTGGTACGCCGAGCCCGGGGGCGCCCCGGGGACGTACGTGCTGCGCAACGCGGCGACCACCGACGACCGGGACGTGTGCCTGCAGGTGCCCGCGGAGGGGACCGTCTCCAGCGGGACGTGCGGCCCGTCCACCGACCAGCGGTTCGAGCTGGCCGCGCGGGGCCCGGCGGCCCACGTGCTGCGCTCGCCGTCCGGGTTCGTGGTGGCCGCGGCCGACGGTGGGCTGACGACCTCGCCCGACGCGGCCGCCGCGACGCCGTTCGTGGTCTCCGACGCCGACCGCGCCGGGACCGTCCCGGACCTGTGAGGCCCGGGACGGTCCCGGGGGGTCAGAGGCGGGCGCGGGCCCGCAGGAAGGTGCCGATCCGGCCGACCGCGTTCTCCAGGTCCTCCACCCGCGGCAGCGTGACGATCCGGAAGTGGTCCGGCCGCGGCCAGTTGAACCCGGTGCCCTGCACCACGAGGACGTGCTGGTCCTCCAGCAGGTCCACGATCAGCTGGTAGTCGTCGGAGACCGCGTGGACCTCCGGGTCCAGGCGCGGGAAGCAGTAGAGGGCGCCGCGGGGTTTGACGCAGCTGACGCCGGGGATGGCGTTGAGCAGCTCCCACGTGCGGTGCGACTGCTCGGACAGCCGCCCGCCGGGCAGCACGAGGTCGTTGATCGACTGGTGGCCCGACAGGGCGGCCTGCACGACGTGCTGCGCGGGCACGTTGGCGCACAGCCGCATGTTCGCCAGCAGGTCCAGGCCCTCGATGAAACCGCTGGCGTGGGCCTTGGGGCCGGACAGGTACATCCAGCCCGAGCGGAACCCGGCCACCCGGTACGCCTTGGACAGCCCGTTGAACGTCAGGCACAGCAGGTCCGGGGCCAGCGAGGCGGTCGAGACGTGCACGGCGCCGTCGTAGAGGATCTTGTCGTAGATCTCGTCGGACAGGACCAGCAGGCCGTGCTCGCGCGCGACCTGGAGGATCCCCTCGAGCACCTCGGTGCCGTACACCGCGCCGGTGGGGTTGTTGGGGTTGATGACGACGACGGCCTTGGTGCGGGGGGAGACCTGGGAGCGCAGGTGCTCCAGGTCCGGTTCCCAGCCGGCCGACTCGTCGCACAGGTAGTGCACGGCGCGCCCGCCGGCCAGGCTGACCGCGGCGGTCCACAGCGGGTAGTCCGGCGCGGGGACGAGGACCTCGTCGCCGTCGTTGAGCAGCGCCTGCATCGCCATGACGATGAGTTCGCTGACGCCGTTGCCCATGTAGACGTCGGCGACGCCGACGTCGGTGACGCCCTTGAGCTGGCTGGACTGCACGACGGCGCGGCGGGCCGACGGGATGCCCTTGCTGTCGCTGTAGCCCTGCGCCACGGGCAGGTTGGCGATCATGTCCTGCAGCAGTTCGTCCGGGGCCTCGAAACCGAACGGCGCGGGGTTGCCGATGTTCAGCTTCAGGATCCGGTTGCCGGCCTCTTCGAGCTGCTGGGCCCGCCGCAGGGCGGGTCCCCGGACGTCGTAGAGGACGTTGGCGAGTTTGTCCGACTGCTCGAAGTTCATGACCGGCCTTCTCGAGGTCTGCTGGGCCCGCTCAGCTTGGCACGAGGCCCCCGCGCGCGCCGAGGAGGTCGAGGGGGGTAGCGCCCCGGAGTGTCGTCGGGTAGCACTACTCGGTTGCCGTCGCCGGGGAGGGCCGACAGGGTGGGGTGGTGCGCCCGCTGACCTACTACGTCGGTTCCAGCCTCGACGGTTTCATCGCCGGCCCGGGCGGTGAGATCGAGCACTACCCCTTCGGCGAGGACCACCTGGCGCAGGTGGTCGAGGACCACCCCGAGGTCCTGCCCGGGCACGTGCGCCGCGCGGTCGGGGCCGACGACCGGCCCAACGTCCGGTTCGACACGGTCGTGATGGGCTGGGACACCTACCGCCCGGCGCTGGAGGCGGGCATCGGCAGCCCGTACCCGCACCTGCGGCAGGTGGTGGCGTCGCGGACCCGCACCCCGTCCGACCCCGCGGTGGAGCACACGGCCGACGCGCTGCGCACGGTCCGGGAGCTGAAGGAGCAGGACGGGGCGGGCCTGTACCTGGCCGGCGGGGGGCGGCTGGCGGCCTCGCTGGCCGACGAGATCGACGAGCTCGTCGTGAAGGTGTACCCGGTGCTGCAGGGGCAGGGGGTCCCCGCCTTCGGCGGCCCCTTCCACCCGCGGGCGTTCACGCTGACCGGTTCGCGCGCGTTCAGCAGCGGGGCGGTGGTCCTGTCCTACGTCCGCCGCCGGTGAGCCGGGTGGGCCGGGCGGTGCCGGCCGTCGCGCTGGTGGTGGCGTCGGGCGCGTGGCTGGGTGCGTGGCTGGGTGTGGAGGCGGTGCACGCGGTGGCCGCGCGCCGGGGACTGCCCCCCGGGGCCCGCCGCGCCGGTCACGACCCCGACGTCGTGGTGGTGCTGGGCTGCCCGCCGCGCCCGGACGGGTCGGCCGGTGCGATGCAGCGCTGGCGCACGCTCATCGCGGTCCGCACCTCCGCCCGGGCGCGGCTGGTGTTCTCCGGGTACGCCCGGGAAGGGTTGCCGAGCGAGGCCGCGGTGATGGCCGCGCACGCCGTCGACGTCCTGGGGTGCGACCCGCGCCGGGTGCGGTGCGAGGAGTCGGCGCGCTCGACGTGGCAGAACGTGGAGTTCACGGTCGGGCAGGTGGGCCCGGGGCAGCGGCTGGCGATCGCGTCGTCGCCGGTGCACGCGTGGCGGGCCCGCCGCTACCTGGCCCGGCAGCGGCCGGACCTGGTGGCGCGGCTCGTGCCGGCCGACGACTACCGGTTCGGGGAGCGGTGGGGGCTGAAGGCGCTGACCGTCCTGTACGACGGGGGGCGGTCGCTGGGGTTGCGGTGGCCCGGTGGGCCGGTGCCCCGGCACGGCGCGCCCGGCGACCGACCGGGGTGAGGGCGGGTGGGGCCGCCCACCGGGGAGGACTTGCGGCACCCCCGCCGGTGGAGCCCGCAGCGCCGCGTCGAGGAGCCACCCGGCGCGTGGGCGGCCCGTCCGTCGCGTCGGCCGCGGCCGGACGGGTGCTCTTCACAGGCGCAGGAAGCGCCGCGCGGCGGACTCGAGCTCCTCGCGGTCCAGGCCCGTCGCCAGGGCGTGGGTCACCGGGTCGTCGTCGGCCATGTCGAAGGGGTAGTCGCTGCCGAGCAGGACGCGGTGGGCACCTGCTCTCCCGCGCAGCAGGGTCAAGACGTCCCCGTCGTGGGTGACGGTGTCGAAGTGCAGGGAGCGGAACACCTCGCCGGGGGGCCGGGCCGAGTCCGCGCGGACGTCGGGCCGGCGGTGCCACGCGTGGTCCCACCGCCCCAGGAGCGCCGGAGCGCAACCGCCGCCGTGGACGAAGCACAGGCGCAGGTCCGGCAGCGCCTCCTGCACCCCTCCCAGCGTGGCGGCGGCGACGGCGGTGGCGGTCTCCACCGGGTTGCCGATGAGGTTGGCCAGGTAGTGCCCGGCCAGGGTGGGGGACGGCAGTTGCATCGGGTGGACCAGGACCGCCAGGTCGTGGCGCTGGGCTGCGGCCAGCACCGAGCGCAGCGGTTCGGCGTCCAGCGAGGTGTCGCCCAGGACCGGGGGGATCGCGATGCCGACCATCCCGTCGGTCTCGGCCAGTCGCGCCATCTGCTTCTCGGCCGCGCCGGGGTCGCGCAGGCTCACGCAGCCCAGGCCGGCGAAGGCGCCGCCACCGTCGGCGACGACCGCGGTGAGGGCGTCGTTGTACGCCTCGACGTACTCCTGGGAACCCGGCAGGTCGTCACGGGCGAAGGCGAAGGGTGGCGCGGACAGCACGCGGGCGCCGATGCCCACCGCGTCCATGTCGGCTCGCACGGCCGCCACGTCGCTCATGAGCCGCGTCTCGATGGACAGTGGCGTCGAACCCAGGAACAGTCGCCCGTCGCGGTCGTTCAGGGCGCCGAAGGGCGCTCCCGGGGGTAGCGGGAACAACTCCTGAGGGAGCCAGTGGGCGTGGACGTCGACGGGGCCCCGGCGCAGGTCGAAGGTCACGGCACGTCCAGCGGGAGCGGGGAGTTGTCGCTGTCGAGGTGCTCGACGGTCGTGAACACCAGGTCCGTGGTGCCGACGTTCTCGATGTCGTGCAGGAGGTACTCGCCGGGACCGAAGTGGAAGAAACGGGTCTCGCCGGCTTCGTAGGAGACCTCCCGCGTCGTGCCGTCGAAGGTGTGCTGGCGGCTGGTGCCGGCGTTGACGGCGGTCCAGAAGTAGTCGAGCACGTGGCGGTGGGCGTGCCAGCGTTCCCCCGGGGACAGGCGGATCTCCCAGACGCGCGCGCGGGGGGTCGTGCTGAGCAGGCGCGACCCGACGGCACCGTCGAAGGCGTGCCGCTCGAACTCGGCCTCCAGTTCGGGGGACCACCCCTCGAAGTCGGTGCCGATGAGCGTGCCGGCGAGGGGCAGGTCGGTCAGGAAGTTCGTCATCGCAGGTCCTCGGTTCGTCGGGGTTCGTCGGGGTTCGTCGGGGGTTTCCCGGGATCGGTGGTGGCTGGAGGTCCGGGTCCCTCAGACCGGCGCAGCCAGGGCGGCCGCGCCGGAGGGGACCGGGGGACGGGTGACGCCCGAGCCGTACAGGCCGAAGCGGAGGGCGGGGTCACCGGGGTACCAGGTGCCCAGGAACTGCGAGCGCTCGCCCATCTCTACCACGCGGTGCAGCAGGGCCCGGCTGAGGGCGAGCTGCCCGGGTTCCCACGCCCGCAACGCCGCGGGGACGTCACCGCCGCCGGCCAGGAGGGCGTCGCGCAGCGCCCAGGCGTCGGCGGCGGCCTTGGCGGTGCCTGCCGCGGCGTGCGGGCGGGCGCTGCACGCCGCGTCGCCGATCAGGGCGCAGTTGCCGCGCGCCATGCGGTCCGAACGGGTGTCGAGCACGACCTGCACGTACGGTTGCTCGGTGCGGGTGACGACCTCAGCGGCCGCGGGGGCCAGCTGCGCGAGGGCGTCCTGCCTGAGCCGGGTCGTGAACCGTTCCTGGACCTGCCCGGGGGGCAGCGACACCACGCCCGTCCGCCCGTCGCGTCCGGTGAGGAGTTCGGTCAGAGCCGCTCCCGGGGGGACGTTGCGGTACCAGACGTAGTTCACGAGCTGCTGGTCCGACCCGACCCCGTCCTCCCCGGGGATCGGGTACAGGGTGATGTGGGAGTTCTCCACGACGCAGTAGCTGATGGCGTCGCCCAGCAGTTCCCGGGTCCGGTTGCTGAGCCGGGTCACCGGGACGGTGCCGCGCCACCCGACGTACCCGGAGTACCGGTGCAGGGCGTCGGGGTCGAACACCGGCCGGGCCGTGGACCCGATGCCGTCGGCGAAGACGAGCAGGTCGGCGGTGCGGGTGGATCCGTCGGCCAGGGTGATGACGCCGCGGTCGCCGTCGACCGACACCTGCTCGACCCCGTGCCCGAGGTGGTAGTCCTCGGTGCCGAAGTCGGCGAGCAGCGCCCGGTAGAACGTGCCCCACGAGGTGTACTGCCAGGTCCGTTCCTCGCGGGAGATCGTCCGGTCCTGACGGTCGAGGTACTGCACCCACCGCGTGGAGGTGGCCAGGGCGTCGGGTGAGGTGCCGCTGCGTTCGCTGAACCACCGCAGGGTGTCGGGTTGCAGCACGATCCCGCTGCCCCGGCCGTGCAGGGGACGGCTCGAGCGTTCGAGGACCTCCACCGAGAAGCCGATGTCGCGCAGCAGCAGGGCAGCGGTGAGGCCGCCGATGGAACCGCCGACGACGGTGGCGCGCGAACCGCGGTAGGCGTCGCTGGTGGGAGTCATGATTCCGTCCTCTCGTAGAGCGGGGCGTCGGGGAGCCGCGCCGGGTCGTCGGTGGGCAGCGCCCGGCCCCGCGTCTCGCGGGCGAAGGCGACGCCGACCAGGCCGATGAGCCCCAGCGCCGCGATGACGGTGGTGGCCAGCCCCAGGTCCCCGGCGAACCAGGAGGTCGCCATGACCCCGGCCACCAGGGGGCCGGTGGCGGTCACGATGCGGCCCACGCTGTTGCAGAAGGCGATGGCGGTGGCCCGGACGCTGGTGGGGAACACCTCGGGGCTGTAGATGAACGCCCCCGACAGCGATCCGAACAGCGCGAGACCGAGCACGGGCATGGTGAGGGCGTAGGTCGTGAACGAGTGCGTGGAGGGGAAGAGGAAGGCGATCGCGACCCCTGAGACGGCGAAGGTGAGCACGAAGGTGGGCCGGCGCCCGATCCTGTCGGCGATGAAGCCCCAGGCGGCGTACCCGACGACGCCGCCGGCGTTGAACAGCATGGAGGCCAGCGCCACGTTGTGGGCGGTCTGGGCCGCCGTCCACTGGGCGCTCTCGCCCATCTGCCGGATGATCTGGGGGTACCAGGTGCTGACGCTCCAGAAGGCGATGAGGGCGCCGGTGGCGATCCCGGTGCACACCAGCGTCGGGCGCAGCAGGGGGCGGCGGAACAGGCGAGCCAGCGTGGAGGTGTCCCCGTCGCCGGAGCGCTTGCGCTCCCGGCGGGCGCGGATGGCCTCGCGCGACTCCGCCGGCTCGGGGACGAAGCGGCGGATGAACCAGACCAGGACCGCGGGCAGCACCGCCAGACCCATCATGAAGCGCCAGCCGAGGTCACCCAGGACGGCGAAGGCGAGGGCGGCGGCGAAGAAACCCGCCGCGTAGCCGGCCATCATGACCCCTCCTGCGCGGGCCCGGTAGCGGTTGCGCCACGACTCGGCGATGAGCGCTGCACCCACCGGTGCCTCGACCCCCGAGCCCAGGCCGGCGACGAACCGCAGGACGCCCAGCTGCCACCAGGTGTCGGCGACGGCGGCCAGGGCGGTGAACACGGCGTAGGTGAGGACGCCCACCGCCAGGATGCGCGTCCGGCCGAAGTGGTCGGCCAGGACGCCGAAGACGATCCCGCCGACCGCCCACCCGATGAGGAAGAGGGCCACGGTCAGACCGCCGTACAGCCCGATCGTCGCCGCGCTCACCTCCAGGCCGCTGTGCGGCAGCAGTTCGGTCATCGCCGGTCCGAGGACGAGCGTGTAGAGGCTGCCGGCGAAACCGTCCAGTCCCCAGCCGAGCATCGTGCCGGCGAGCACGAGCCACTGGGCCCGGGTGATCTCACCGCGCCAGCCCGGCCGGTCCGTGGTGCGCGTCTCCATCGACGTGTTCCCTTCGAAGCGTGGTCGGTGCCAGGTGGTCGTCCGCCGGGCGGGCGTCAGTTGAGCCGCCGGTCGGTGCCGCCGTACCAGTCGACGCCGCCGGGAGCCAGGCGGGTCACGACGGTCTTGAGCCAGGAGAACTCCTCGAAGGACTCCGAGCCCGCGTCCTTCCCGATGCCCGACTCCTTGATCCCTCCCCAGGGCAGGGAGGGTTCCAGGCGGTGGTGGTCGTTGATCCAGACCATGCCCGCCCGGACCGCCTCGGCCACGCGGTGCCCGCGGGCCAGGTCACGGGTCCAGATCCCGGCTCCCAGGCCGTAGGGGTTGTCGTTGGCCATCGCTACGGCGTCGGCCTCGTCGTCGAAGGGGACGACCACCGCGACCGGTCCGAAGATCTCCTCGCGGGCGACCCGCATCCCCATCGTCCCCCCGCACACCACCGTGGGGGCGTAGAAGAAACCTCCGGCCAGTTCCGCGGGCAGGTCCGGCACCCCGCCGCCGGTGGCGATCCGCGCGCCCTCCCGGCGGGCGGAGTCGACCAGGTCCGCGACCCTGTCCCGCTGCCGGGCGCTGATCAGCGGGCCCATCTGCGTGTCGGCCGAGCGCGGGTCGCCGACCCGGATGTCCCCGGCGACCTCGGTGAGCGCGGCGACGAACTCGTCGTGCACGCCGCGCTGGACCAGGAAGCGTGAACCGGCCACGCAGGACTGGCCGGCGGCGATGAAGGCGGCGAACGCGGCCCCCCGCGCGGCCTCCTGCACGTCGACGTCGTCGAAGACGACGACGGGGGTCTTGCCGCCCAGTTCCGCGGTCATGCGGGCGAAGCGGCGCGCGGTGGCGACCGCCGCGGCCCGGCCCGTCTCGGTCCCCCCGGTGAGGGTGATCTTGGCGACGTCGGGGTGCTCGGTCAGTCGGCGGCCGGCCTCGGCGGCCCCGGTGACCACCTGCACCACGCCACGCGGCAGGCCCGCACGTTCCAGGACGGGCAGCAGGGCCAGGGTGGTGAGCGGGGTCAGCTCGGAGGGTTTGACCACCACCGTGTTCCCGTTGGCCAGGGCGGCCGACAGGCTGCGCGCGAGGATCAGCAGCGGGTGGTTGAACGGCGTGATGATCCCGCACACCCCCAGCGGGGCGCGGCGCTGGTAGGTCAGGTAGGGGCCGTCGCTGGGCAGCACGGCCGTGCGCTGGGCGGCCAGCAGCCCCGCGTTGTAGCGGAACCACTCGGGTACCCGGGACAGCTGGGCGCGGGTCTCGGTGACCGGGCGGCCGTTGTTGGCGGCCTCGAGCCGGTACAGGTCCTCGGCGGCCGCCTCGATCTCGTCGGCGATGGCCAGCAGGACGCGCCCGCGCCGGGTGGGGGTCATCGCGGGCCAGGGACCGTGTTCGAAGGCTTCCCGGGCCGCCGCGACGGCGGTGTCGACGTCGCTCGCGGAGAATTCCCGCACGCTGGTGATCGGGCGCCCCGACGCGGGGTCGAGGACGTCGCGCACCAGGTGGCCGTCCGGGGAGGGGTGCGGCTGGGTGCCTGCGGGCCGGACGGGTTCGGTGATGGTCATCGCGGTCAACTCCTTCGTCTGCGCGTCCTGCGGGTGGGCCGCTGCTCCGGGGCCCTCGCAACAGGGCCAGTCTCGTCAGCCCTCACGCCGCGAACAATGTCTGGGCGGACACATTGACGGGCGCCGGGGTGTCTGCTGGCATACCCCGGTGGCGTCGGACCTCGTGATGTGGCTGGACCGGCTGCGCGACGTCAGCGACGTCGCGCTCGCCGCGCGGCCCCTGCCGCAGGCGCTGACGCTGGTCGCGGAGACCGCCCGGGAACTGCTGTCGTTCGACTTCTGCGGCGTCCTGGTCCCCGACGAGCGGCGGCACGCCCTGGTGCTGGCCGGGTGGAGCGGGCTGTCCGACGACTACGTCGACGGGGTCAACCGGCGCAGTCCGGTGGGCCTGGGCAGCACCGCCCCCTCCAGCAAGGCCTTCTCCGGCGGCCTGCCCGTCGCGGTCAGCGACATCGACGCCGAGAGCGGGTTCGAACCCTGGGGCGGTGTCGCCCAGGAACAGGGCTACCGGTCGATGATCAGCGTCCCCCTGCGGGGACCCGACCGCGTCCTGGGCACGCTGAACGGCTACCGCTCCGGTGTCCACCGGTACTCGGCGGAGGAGGTGGAACGCCTGACGCTGCTGGCCAACCACGCCGCCGCGGCCCTGACCTCGGCCGGTCGGGTCGAGGACCTGCGGCGGGCCAACGCCTCGTTGCAGCAGCAGCACGACGCCCTGGCCCGCAGCCAGGCGATCCACGAGAACCTGCTGCAGGTCTCCCTCACCTCCCGCGGCCTCGACGGCGTCGTCGCCGCGCTCAGCGCCTCGATCCGCCGCCCGGTGCGACTCGTGGACGCCCGCGCCGACGTCCTGGCCGAGACCGCGGACTGGGACCCGGGCGCCGCCCACCTGCTCCAGACCCCCGTGCAGCTGGACGCCGAGACCGTCGGGACCCTCGTCGTGGCCGTCGACCCCGGCCGCGAACCGGACGAGACGGACGCGCTGACGATCGGGCACGCGAGCGTCGTCCTCGCCCTGGAGCTCCTGCGCCGGCGCACCGCGCTGGAGGCGGAGCACCGCGTCCGCGGGGACCTGCTGGGGGACGTCCTGCTGTTCGGCGTCACCGACCGCAACACGCAGCGGGCCGCCGCCCTCGGGCACGACCTGACCCGCCTGCGCCAGGGCGTCGTCGCGTCGCTGCAGGCCGACCCGGTGGCCGACCGGAAGCTGCTGGGGGCCGTCTCGGCCCTGACCCGCCTGGTCCTGCCCACCGACCGGGGACCGGCCCACCCCCTCGTCGCGTTGCACCGCGGGTTGGTGGTGGCCCTGTGGCCCGACGACGTGGCCGACGACGTCGGTGCCCGGGCCCACGCCGTCCTCGCGGCTCAGCACCCCGGGAGGGACGTCCTGGTCGCCACCTCCGGCGGGGTGCGCAAGACGCTGGCCGAGGCGGTCCGCATCGCCCGGGGCGCTCACGACTTCGCCCGCTCCGGCCCGGCGCACCGGGGTCTGGTGACCCCGGCGTCCCTGGGGGTCATCGGCGTGCTCCTGCAGGTCGAGCCGGTCACCGCGCTGCAGGACTTCGTCGATCACCAGCTGGGCGCGGTCATCGCCTACGACCGCCGCCGCGGTTCCGACCTCGTGGGCACCGTGCGCGTCCACCTCGACAACGGCCTGGACCGGACGGTGACCGGGCGTCTCCTGCGGGTCCACCCGAACACCGTCAACCAGCGGCTGCGGCGGGTGGAGGCGCTCACCGGTGTCGACCTCGCCGACCCGCGCGACCTGGCGAACGTCGCCGCCGCCCTGGCCGTGCTCACCATGACCCCGCCGTGAGCCGGTGAGCGGGATCGGGGCGACTCCGGGAACGCACGTCGAAACGGCTGAAACATCGGGTCTCTGCGCCCGCCGCCGGGAGGATCTCCCCCCTTTCGCCGAGACTCGTTGACAAGACATCGGAGGTCTGTGAGGGTCGTCGCGGAACTCACCCTCGAAGTGGAGCCGTGATGAAGCTGCTGCGCGTCGGAGCACCCGGCCGCGAACGACCCGCCGCCCTCGACGACTCCGGGCGGCTGCGCGACCTCGGCGACCACCTCGACCCGCACCGGCCCTGGACGTCGCAGGACCTGGACCGGGCGCGCGCGGCCCTGCGCGAGCAGGACCTGCCCGAGCTCGACCCGCAGGGCCTGCGGACCGGGCCGCCGCTGCCGCGGCCCGGGATCGTCGTCTGCATCGGCCTGAACTACCGCGACCACGCCGCCGAGACCGGGGCCGCGCTGCCGGCCGAACCCGTCGTGTTCCTCAAGATGCCCTCGACCGTGGTCGGGCCCGGCGACGAGGTCCTCGTCCCGCGCGGCAGCACCAGGACCGACTACGAGGTCGAGCTCGGGGTCGTCCTGGGCCGCCGCGTGCGCTACCTGGCCGACCTGGACGAGGCGCGGGCCGCGATCGCCGGCTACGTCGTCTCGCACGACGTCTCCGAGCGCGAGTTCCAGCTCGACCGCGGCGGGCAGTGGGACAAGGGCAAGAACTGCGAGACGTTCAACCCCCTCGGCCCCTGGTTCGTCACCGCCGACGAGGTCCCCGACCCCGGCGCGCTGGGCCTGCGGTTGTGGGTCAACGGCGAACTGCGCCAGGACGGGAACACGCGGGACATGGTGTTCGGCGTCGCCGAGATCGTCCTGCACCTCAGCCGGTTCATGGTGCTGGAGGCCGGGGACGTCATCAACACCGGGACCCCCGCGGGCGTCGCGCTGGGCCGGCCGGACCCGAAACCCTACCTGCGGGCCGGGGACGTCGTGGAGCTCGAGATCGACGGTCTGGGCCGGATGCGGCACCCGGTGGGGAACGCCTGATGGCCGTCTTCACCACGTTCACCACCCACGACGTCCGGTTCCCGACCTCCCGGCACCTGGACGGCTCGGACGCCATGAACCCGGACCCCGACTACTCGGCGGCCTACGTCGTCATCGGCACCGACGCCGGCGACGGCCTCGCCGGGCACGGGTTCGCCTTCACGATCGGGCGCGGCAACGACGTGCAGACCGCCGCCGTCGACGCCCTCGCCGACCACCTCCTGGGCCTCGACGTCGACGCGGCCCTGGCCGACATGGGCGCGACGTACCGCCTCTTCGTCGACGACTCCCAGCTGCGCTGGCTCGGGCCCGAGAAGGGCGTCATCCACATGGCCGTCTCGGCCGTCGTGAACGCCCTGTGGGACCTGCGGGCCCGGCGGGCCGGACAGCCGCTGTGGGAGCACCTCGCGGGGCTGTCCCCGGCCGAGCTGGTCTCCCTCGTGGACTTCCGCTACCTCTCCGACGCGCTCACGCCCGCCGAGGCGCTGGCGATCCTGGAGGCGGCCGAACCGGGCCGCGCGCAGCGGCGCGACCTGCTCCTGGAACGCGGGTACCCCGCCTACACGACGACGCCCGGCTGGCTCGGCTACTCCGACGACAAGCTCGTGCACCTGGCGCGGGAGGCCGTGCGCGACGGGTACCGCCAGATCAAGCTGAAGGTGGGCGGGGACGTCGCCGACGACGTGCGCCGGATGCGGCTGGCCCGCGAGGCCGTCGGCCCGGACGTGCGGATCGCCGTCGACGCCAACCAGCGCTGGGACGTCGGCCAGGCCATCGACTGGGTGGGGCACCTCGCCCCGTTCGACCCGTGGTGGGTGGAGGAACCCACCAGCCCCGACGACGTCCTGGGCCACGCCGCGATCCGCCGGGGCATCGCCCCCGTGCAGGTCGCGACGGGGGAGCACGTCCAGAACCGCGTCGTGTTCAAGCAGATGCTCCAGGCCGGTTCCCTCGACGTCCTGCAGATCGACGCCGCCCGCGTCGGCGGGGTCAACGAGAACGTCGCGATCCTGTTGCTGGCCGCCAAGTTCGGCGTCCCGGTGTGCCCGCACGCCGGCGGCGTCGGGCTGTGCGAACTCGTGCAGCACCTGTCGATGTTCGACTTCGTCGCCGTGTCCGGTTCCACCGAGGACCGGGTCATCGAGTACGTCGACCACCTGCACGAGCACTTCCTCGACCCCGTGCGGATCGCCGGCGGGCACTACCTCGCCCCCCGCGCCCCGGGGTTCTCGGCGCAGATGGACGCCGCCGCGGTCGAGCGCTTCTCGTTCCCCGGCGGGCGGGAGTGGCGCGCGAGCGCGACGCCCGCCGCGCCGGTCCCCGCCGCCGGCCGCTGAGGGCCCGGCGGACCCCGACAGGGAGGACGGACGACGTGCAGGGTGTGCGGGTTCTCGTGACCGGCGGCGCCTCGGGCATCGGCGCGGCCACCGCCGCGCGGTTCACCGCCGACGGCGCCAGGGTCGTCGTGCTGGACCGGGACGCGGTGGAGGCGACCGGCGGTGCGGCCGGTGGTGCGGGCGGGGGGCTGGTGGGGTCGGTCCGGGCCGACCTGTCCGACGACGCCGCGGTCCGCGCGGCCGTGGAGCGGGCCGCCGGGCTGCTCGGCGGGCTGGACGTCCTGGTGAACAACGCCGGGATCGGCGCGACCGGGACGGTGGCCGACAACGACGACGAGGAGTGGCACCGCGTCTACGACGTCAACGTCCTCGGCATCGTCCGCGCGACCCGGGCCGCGCTGCCGCACCTGCGGCGCTCCTCGCACGCCGCGATCGTCAACACCTGCTCGATCGCGGCCTGGACGGGGCTGCCGCAGCGGGCGCTGTACTCGGCCACCAAGGGCGCCGTGCAGGCCCTGACGCTGGCGATGGCAGCCGACCACCTCCCCGACGGCATCCGCGTCAACTGCGTGAACCCCGGCACGGCCGACACCCCCTGGGTGCAGCGGCTGCTGGACGCCAGCCCCGACCCCGAGGCCGAGCGCGCGGCGCTGCGGGCCCGCCAGCCCAGCGGCCGGCTGGTCACCGCCGAGGAGGTCGCCCACGCGGTCGTGCACCTGGCCGACCCGCGGTCCTCGGCGACCACGGGCGTGGCGATGGCCGTCGACGGCGGCACGCACTCCCTGCGGCTGCCGGACCGGCGGGGCTGAGGTGCTGGAGCTGCCCCGCTGGGGGCTGGGCGCCGCGGCCCTGGGGAACCTCTACACCGCCGTCGACGACGCCACGGCCCGGGCGACCGTCGACGCCTGCTGGGACGCCGGGGTCCGCTACGTCGACACCGCCCCGCACTACGGCCTGGGGCTGAGCGAGGAACGCGTCGGCGCCGCGCTGCGCGACCGCCCGCGCGAGGAGTTCGTGCTGCAGACCAAGGTGGGGCGGCTGCTGCGGCCCGCGACCGGCGGCGGCCGGGACCCGCACGGCTTCGACGTCCCCGCGACCCGCGAGCGCGTGTGGGACTTCACCGCCGCCGGGGTCCGGCGCTCGGTGGAGGACAGCCTCGCCCGCCTCGGCCTGGACCGCGTCGACGTCGTCCTGGTGCACGACCCCGACGACCACGCCGAGCAGGCCCGCGCGGGGGCGTTCCCGGAACTGCTGCGGATGCGCGAGGAGGGCCTCGTGCGCGCCGTGGGGGCCGGGATGAACCAGACCGGGCTGCTGACCCGGTTCGTGCGGGAGTTCGACCTCGACGTCGTCCTCGTCGCCGGGCGCTACCACCTGCTGGACGCGGGCGCGCTGGTGGACCTGTTCCCGGCGGCGCGGCGCGCCGGGACCGCCGTGGTCCTCGGCGGGGTGTTCGCCTCGGGGCTGCTGGCGCACGACGACCCGCCCGCCGACGCCACCTACGCCTACGGCCCGGCCCCGGCGGACCTGCTGGAGCGGGCCCGGCGGGTGGCGGCCGTGGCCCGCGAGCACGGCACCTCGCTGCCCGCCGTGGCCGTCCAGGCCGCCGCCGCGCACCCCGCCGTCGCCTCGCTCGTGCTGGGCATGCGCTCGCCCGAGGAGGTGCGGCGCAACGCGGCCCTGCTCGCCGACCCGGTGCCCCCGGCGGCGTGGGAGGCGTTGCGGCGCCAGGGGTTGCTGCCCGAGGCGATGCCGCTGCCGGGGGAGGGGGCGCCGTGATCGTCGACGCGCACCACCACCTGTGGGACCCCGCGACCCGCCACCACCCCTGGATGGTCGAGGCGCTGCGCCGGCGGTTCACCCCGGCCGACCTGCGGGCGGTCACCGGCGCGGCCGGGATCGACCGGACGGTCCTGGTGCAGACCGTCTCCGACCTGGGCGAGACCGAGGAGTTCCTGGCCACCGCCGCGGCCTCCGGCGGCCTGGTCGCCGGGGTCGTCGGCTGGGCCGACCACACCCGCCCGGTGCCCGCGCAGGTGGACGGTCTGCCGCACCGCGACCTGCTCGTGGGGGTCCGGCACCAGGCCGAGGACGAACCCGACCCCGGCTGGCCCGCGCGCCCCGACGTCGTCGCGGGCGTGGCGTCCGCCGCGGCCGCCGGGCTCGTCGTCGACCTCCTCGTCCGCACCGACCAGCTGCCCGCCGCCGTGCGGCTCGTCGACGCCGTCCCGCGGGGCAGGTTCGTCCTGGACCACGGCGCGAAACCCCCGCTGGGCACCGACGCCTACCCGGCCTGGCGGGCCGGGGTCGCCGCCCTCGCCGCCCGCCCGCACGTCGTGTGCAAGCTGTCCGGCCTGTTCACCCTCGACCGGCAGGACCTGCTGGGCCCCGCCGTGGACCACCTCCTCGCGGTCTTCGGCCCGCGCCGGCTGGTCTTCGGCACCGACTGGCCCGTCAGCACCCTGGCCCTCGACCACGCCTCCGTCCTCGAACGCACCCTGGCGTTCCTGGACCCGTTGCCGGCCGCCGAGCGCGCGGCCGTCCTGGGCGGCAACGCCGTCCGCACGTACCGACTGCCCTGAAGGGAACCGCCGCCGTGGCCATGTTCGAGTCCGACCCCCAGCGCCCCGAGCTGTACCGCAGGTTCGAGCGCGAGACGCCGCAGTGGTACCGCGACGTGAAGTTCGGCGTCTTCGTGCACTGGGGGGCGTACTCGGTGCCCGCGTGGGCCGAGCCCACCGGCGAGCTCGGCACCGTCGAGCCGCACGAGTGGATGAGGCACAACCCGTACGCGGAGTGGTACGCGAACACCATCCGCATCGACGGCAGCCCGGCCCAGCAGCACCACCGCGAGGTGCACGGCGGCGCCCCCTACGACGACTTCCTCGACCGGTGGACGGCCTCGGAGTTCGACCCCGCCGCGCTCGTCGCGCTGTTCCGCCGCGCCGGCGCCGGGTACCTGGTGCCCACCACCAAGCACCACGACGGCATCACGCTGTGGGACGCGCCGGGCACGGGGACCCGCAACACCGTCCACCGCGGCCCGCGCCGCGACCTCGTCGCGGCCTTCGCCGAGGCCGCCCGCGCGGCCGGGATGAGGTTCGGGACGTACTACTCCGGCGGGCTGGACTGGCACGTCACCGACCTGCCGCCGCACCGCGGCGACGACCTCGCCGCCGAGCGCCCCGTCGACGCGGCGTACAACGAGTACGCGTTCGCCCACGTCGCCGACCTCATCGACCGGTACCGCCCGGACGTCCTGTGGGGTGACATCGAGTGGCCCGACGCCGGCAAGCCCGACGGCCCCAGGAGCTTCGCGCGCCTGCTGGAGCGGTTCTACGCCGCCGTGCCCGACGGCGTCGTCAACGACCGCTGGGGCCTGACCCACTGGGACTTCCGCACCAGCGAGTACCAGCAGGGCAGGGAGTCGGAGTCGGCGCAGATGTGGGAGAACTGCCGCGGCATCGGGTTGTCCTTCGGCTACAACCAGGTCGAGGACGCCTCGCACCACCTCGACGGCCCCGGCGCCGTCCGGCACCTGCTGGACGTCGTCTCCCGCGGCGGCAACTTCCTGCTCAACGTCGGCCCCGACGAGGCCGGCCGGCTGCCCGAGCTCCAGCGCCGGTGCCTGGAGGGGATCGCGGACTGGATGGAGCTGAACTCCTCCGCCGTGCACGGGACGACCCCGCTGGAGGGCGCCACCGCCTCGGACGACCCGTGGGTCCGGTGCACCCGCACCGGCCCCGTCGCGCACGCGGTGGTCGACGCGGCCGGCCCGGTCGCCCTCGACCTGCCCGCCGTGGACGCGTCCTCGGCGCGGCTGCCCGACGGGACGCCCGTCGCGGCGCACGAGGAGGGCGGCCGCGTGGTCGTCGACGTGCCCGCCGCGAGGGTGCCCGGCCCGGTCGTCGTGGACCTCGACCTGCGCGGGTGAACCCCGGGCTCACTCCGACGGCGCGGGCCCCCCGGCGGGCTCGTCCGCGCCGACCTCGCGCAGCCACTGCTCCACGCCCGCGACGTGGACCTGCGCCCAGGCGCGGGCCACGTCGTGCTGGCGGGCGGCCATCGCCCGCTGGATGGCGCGGTGCTCGGCCAGGGTCCGGGTCGTCGCGGACTCCTCGCTGAGCCCGCGCCACACCCGCGCCCGGTGCAGCGGCCCGGACAGGCTTTCGATGAGCGAGGCCAGCACCGCGTTCCCCGACCCGGCGGCGATGCGGCGGTGGAACTCCTGGTCGTTGGCGACGAGGTCCTCGACGCTGGGGTGCGGTCCCAGCTCGTCCAGCAGGTCGGCCAGCCCGGCGATCTCCTCGTCGCTCATCCGGGTCGTCGCCATCGACGTCGCGGACGGTTCCAGCAGGCGGCGGACCTCGAAGAACTCCAGCAGCGAGGCGTCGCGCTGGACGTCGACGACGAACGTCATGGCGTCCAGCATCACGCCCGGTTCCAGGCTGGAGACGTACGTCCCGTCGCCGTGGCGGACGTCGAGGACCCTGATGAGGGCCAGCGCGCGCACCGCCTCGCGCAACGAGTTGCGGGACAGGCCCAGGGCGGCCGACAGCTCGGCCTCGCGCGGCAGCCGGTCACCCGGTCGCAGTTCGCCGTCGAGGATCATCCGCTTGATCCTCCCGATCGCCTCGTCGGTGACCGCCACGGCGCTCAGCCCCCCGCGCGCTGGAGGGGCGACGTCCTGTCCATGCCCCGACGATACCCACCGGCCCCGCCGCCCACCGCGGTCCGCGAGCCCCCGGGGGCGGTTCCCCGCTCAGGGTTGACGGCGTTCGCGCGACCAGTTCCCGGGCTCGTCCAGCGCGGTCCCGTCGCCGGTGGCGCAGAACACCAGCCGGTCGTGCAGGCGGGAGGTGCGCCCCTGCCAGAACTCGACCTCGTGGGCCCGGACGAGCAGACCGCCCCAGTGCTCCGGGACGGGGACGTCGGTGGGCGAACCGGTGTCGGGCCAGCGGCCGGCGAGCTCGCGGTAGCGGACGTCGAGCGCCGCGGCGGAGTCCACCGGCTCGGACTGGGCGCTGGCCCAGGCCCCGATCCGCGAGCCGTGCGGGCGGCTGCGGAAGTACGCCTCGGTCTCGGCGCGCGGCACCGGCTCGGCCCGCCCGCGGACCGCGACCTGCCGGTGGGTGGCGTGCCAGCCGAACAACAGCGCGACCCGCGGGTCGTGGCCGATCGCCCGGGCCTTGCGGGAGCGCAGGTTGGTGTAGAAGACGAAACCCCGGGCGTCCACCGCCTTGAGCAGCACCGTGCGGGCCGAGACGCCGTCGGGTCCGCAGGTGGAGACCGTCATGGCGTTGGGCTCGACGACCCCGGCGGCCACGGCCCGGGAGTACCAATCCTCGAACTGGGCCAGGGGGGTGGCGGCGAGGTCCTCCTCGACGAGGTGCCGCTCGCCGTAGTCGACGCGCCGGCCCGCTGGATCCTCCACCCGGGCAGCGTAGGGACGCCGGCGCCACCGGGCCACCCGGGCGCGCGGAGGGCCGCCGGCGCCGTGACGCGGGCGGGGGCGTCGTCTACCCTGCGTCTACCCTGCGGCTGGCAACGTTCGCAGGTGGACGGGCACGGAGCCGGGGAGGCCGCGGTGGCACTGGGACGACCACCCACGATGCGTGACGTCGCCGAGCACGCCGGGGTCAGCATCTCGACCGTCTCGCGCGTCGTCAACGCCGAGAAGTACGTCGACGCGGGCACCCGGGAGAAGGTCGAGGCCGCGGTGGCCGCGCTCGGCTTCCTGCGCAACGAGAGCGCCCGCACCCTGCGGCCCGGGCAGCGCACCGCCACGATCGCGCTCGTCGTGGAGGACCTCACCAACCCGTTCTCCGCCGAGCTCGCCCACGGCGTCGAGCTCGTCGCGGCGGCCGCGGGGTACGTCGTGCTGCTGCTGTCCACCGGCCGCGACGCGACGGGGGACCGGGACGGGGCCCGTGAGCAGGAGATCGTCGCCGAGCTGCTGCGGCGGCGCGTCGACGGGGTCCTCATGGTGCCCGGCGCCGACGACCGCGCCGGCCGGTACGCCGCGCTGGCCGAGCGGGCCCCGGTGGTCTTCGTCGACCGCCTCCCGCAGGGGGTGCGCGGGGACGTGGTGCTGCTCGACAACATCGGCGGCAGCCGGCGCCTGACCCGGTGGCTGCTGGAGCGCGGGCACCGCCGCATCGCCTACGTCGGCGGCGACCGCGGGTCCGGGACGGGGGCCAAGCGGTTCGCCGGCTACCGCGCCGCGCTCAAGGCCGCCGGGGTCCCCGAGGACCGCGAGCTCCTGCGGTTCTCCCAGCACAGCAGCGAGGAGGCCCGCACCGCCACCGAGGACCTGCTGGCGCTGCCCGCGCCGCCGACGGCGATCTTCTGCGACAACAACCGCATGACGGTGGGCGCCCTGCTGGCCGTGCACCGGGCGCGGGCCGACGTCGTCATCGGCGGGTTCGACACCGTGGAGCTGGCCGAGGTGCTCGTCGACCGCGTCGCGCTCGTCACCTACGACCCGGTCGACGTGGGCCGGCGCGCCGCGACCCTGCTCGTGGAGCGGATGGGCGGCTCGGACGTCGTGCCCCGCCGGATCACCGTCCCGGTCGACCTGGCCGAGTTCGGGAACTGACCACCCCCCCCGCAGCACCCCGCAGCACCCCGCAGCACCTCGACGAGGAGGAACGCCGTGCACGACCAGCGCGAGGTCACCGAGGCCCGGCTCGCCCGGGCCCTCACCCAGCGCATCGCCCCGGCCGTGCACAGCGGTGCGCTGCCCGTGGAGGTCGCCGCCTGGCACGCGCCGGGCGAGCCGGTCCCGGTGGCCGACGGCCTCGGCGCGGACTACGCCCCGTTCGCCGTCGGCACCCCGTGGGGCCCGCCGTGGTCGACGACGTGGTTCCGGCTGCGCGGGCAGGTCCCCGCGCCGTGGGCCGGCCGGCCGGTCGAGGTCGTGCTCGACCTCGGCACCCGGGCCCGCGACGTCGGGTTCCAGGCCGAGGGGCTGGTCTACACCGCGGCCGGGGAACCGGTGAAGGCCATCAACCCGCTCTCGACGTGGATCCCCGTCCCGGCCGGGGCGACGACGTTCGAGTTCTTCGTCGAGGCCGCCTCCAACCCCGACGTCCTCGGCGGCGGCGGCGCCGCCTTCGAGCCCAGCCCGCTCGGTGACGTCCTGACCGCGCCGAGGGACCCGCTGTACGTCCTGGCCCGCGCCGAGGTGTGCGTGCGCGAGACCGAGGTCGCCGAGCTGCTGGCCGACCTGGAGGTCCTCGGCGGGCTCATGCAGGAGCTGCCGCTGGAGGACGCCCGGCGGTGGGAACTGCTGCGCGGCGTCGACTCCGCGCTCGACGCGCTCGACCCGCACGACGTGGCGGGCACGGCCGCCCGCGCCCGCGCGGTCCTCGCGCCGCTGTTCGCGGCACCGGCGCGGGCCTCGGCGCACCGCGTCAGCGCCGTCGGGCACGCCCACATCGACTCGGCCTGGTTGTGGCCGCTGCGCGAGACCGTCCGCAAGGTCGCGCGCACCACGGCCAACGTCACCCAGCTCATGGACGTCCACCCGTCGTTCAGCTACGCGATGAGCTCGGCGCAGCAGTTCGCCTGGCTCGCCGAGCACCGCCCCGAGGTCCACGAGAAGGTCCGGGCCCGCATCGCCGAGGGGCGGTTCGTGCCGGTGGGCAGCACGTGGGTGGAGTCGGACACGAACATGGTCGGGTCCGAGGCGATGGTCCGGCAGTTCGTCGAGGGCAAGGAGTTCTTCGCCCGCGAGTACGGCGTCGACACCCAGGAGGCGTGGCTGCCGGACTCGTTCGGGTACTCCGCGGCGCTGCCGCAGATCATGAAGCTGGCCGGGGTGCGCTGGTTCCTCACCCAGAAGATCTCCTGGAACGCGGACAACCGGTTCCCGCACCACACGTTCGACTGGGAGGGCATCGACGGGACGCGGATCTTCACCCACTTCCCGCCCGTCGACACCTACAACTCCGAGCTGTCGGCGAAGGAACTGGCCCACGCGGCCCGCAACTTCGCCGAGAAGGGCCGCGCGCACTGGTCGCTCGTCCCGTTCGGCTGGGGCGACGGTGGCGGCGGCCCCACCCGGGAGATGCTGCAGCGCGCCGACCGGCTCGCCGACCTCGACGGGTCGCCCCGGGTGTCGCTGCACTCCCCGCGGGAGTTCTTCACCACGGCCGAGGCGGACTACCCCGACCGGCCCGTGTGGTCGGGGGAGCTGTACCTGGAGCTGCACCGCGGGACGTACACGTCGCAGGCCCGGACCAAGCAGGGCAACCGGCGCGACGAGCACCTGCTGCGCGAGGCGGAGCTGTGGGCCACCACGGCCGCGGTCCGCACCGGCGCGCCGTACCCCGCGGCCCGGTTGCAGGAGCTGTGGCGGACGGTGCTGCTGCACCAGTTCCACGACATCCTGCCCGGGTCCTCGATCGCGTGGGTGCACCGCGAGGCCGAGCAGACCCACGAGCGGGTGCGCCACGAGCTGGAGGACCTGATCCGGGCCGCGCTGGACGCGGTGACCGGGGACGGCACAACGGACATGGTCGTGAACTCCACCCCGCACGACCGCGGCGGGGTGCCGGCCCTGGGCGTCGGCGTCCCCGAGTCCACCGGCGCCCCCGTCCAGGTGAGCACCGACGGGGACGGCACGGTGCTGGACAACGGGATCCTGCGGCTGCGCGTCGACGCGGGCGGCAACGTCGTGTCCGTGCGCGACCTCGTGGAGGACCGCGAGGTGCTGCTGCCCGGCACCAGCGCCGGGCTGCTGCAGCTGCACCGCGACACCCCGAACCGGTGGGACGCCTGGGACGTGGACGCGCACTACCGCCACGTCGTGCGGGACCTGACCGAGGCGGAGTCGGTGGTCGTGAATCCCGACTCCGGGGACGGCGCGACCGTCGTCGTGGTCCGCCGGGTCGGGGCCAGCACCCTCACGCAGGTCGTCCGGCTGCCGCGGGGGGAGTCGCGCATCGGGTTCACCCTCCAGGCCGACTGGCACGAGCGGGAGGCGCTGCTCAAGGCGTCGTTCGGGGTGGACGTGCACGCCGACCGGTCGGCCGCGGAGATCCAGTTCGGGCACGTGTTCCGCGCCACCCACGAGAACACCAGCTGGGACGCGTCCCGGTTCGAGGTCTGCGCCCACCGCTGGATTCACGTCGGCGAGCCCGGGTACGGGGTGGCGGTCACGAACTCCGCGACGTACGGGCACGACGTGACCCGCAGCGCCGTCGACGGGGGCCGGCCCGGGACGACCGTGCGGCTCTCGCTGCTGCGGGCGCCGCTGTCGCCGGACCCCGAGGCCGACCAGGGGCACCACGTGCTCGCCTACTCGATGGTGGTCGGGGCGCAGATCGCCGACGCGGTGCGCGAGGGGTACCGGGAGAACCTCGGCGGCCGCGACGTGCGGGGCGCCGGGCCGGTGGAACCGCTGCTGCGGGTGGAGGACCCCGCGGTCGTCGTGGAGGCGGTCAAGCTGGCGCAGGACGGGTCCGGCGACGTCGTCGTGCGGCTGTACGAGTCCCTCGGCGGGCGGGTGCGCAGCCGGGTCGACTGGGGTTTCCCCGTCGCCTCGGTCACGGAGGTCGACCTGCTGGAGCGGCCGCTGGAGCAGGGCGCGACGACCGTGCGCGCCGGCGGGGTGAGCGTCGCGCTGCGCCCGTTCCAGATCCTGTCGCTGCGCCTGGCCCGGGGGTGAGCCCGGGGTGAGCCCGGGGGTGGGCCGGGGGGGGGCTCAGCCGACGTGCAGCAGGTGCACGCCGGCCAGGGACACCCCGGCGACCAGCACCCAGGAGCCGAGGCCGAGGGCCAGCGAGCGGCCCCCGGTCCGGACCAGGTGCGGGACGTCGATGCCGGTCCCGAGGGCGAACAGGGCCGCGACGAGCAGGACCGACTGCACGTGCTGCACGCCGTCGAGGGCGCTCTGGGGCAGGACGCCGGTGGCCCGCACGAGCACCGCGACGACGAAGGCCGCGACGAAGAACGGCAGCACCGGCGGGCGGGAGGCGGTGCCCGGCCCGCCGGTGCGGCGCCGGTGCAGCACGACGAGCGCGACGAGGGGGGCCAGCAGCAGCACCCGGGACAGCTTGACGACCACGGCGGTCTCCAGCGCCCCGGGGACCCGGTCGCCGGTGGCGACGACCTGCCCGACGTCGTGGACGCTGGCCCCGACCCAGACGCCGAAGGCGTGGACGTCCAGGCCCAGCGGCGCGCGCAGCAGGGGCAGCAGGAGGATCGCCAGGGAGCCGCAGAGGGTGACGAGGGCGACGGAGGTGGCGACGTCCTCGTCGTCGGCGTCGGTGGCGGGGCGGACCGCGGCGATGGCCGAGGCCCCGCAGATGGAGAAGCCGGTGGCGACCAGCAGGGACCGCGCGCGCGAGAGCCCCAGGGCGCGGCCCAGGAGCTGGGTGCCGGTGAAGGTGACGGCGACGACGCCGACGACGAGGGCGACCCCGCCCCAGCCGAGGTCGCGGACCTGCGCCAGCGGCAGCTGGAGGCCGAGCAGGACGACGGCGACGCGCAGCAGCCGCCGGGCGGCGAACCCGGTCGCGGGCTTCCAGGAGGGCCGGAACGCCCCGGTGCTGCGCACGAGCGCCCCGAGCGCGACGGCGACGGTGGAGGCGGTCAGGACGTGGGTGAGGGTCTCGACGCCGAGGGCGAGGGCGGTGGCGGCGGCCACGACGAGCAGTCCGGGGACCAGGGCGGCCAGGGGGGCGGGGCGGGGCACGGCGCGGAGCACCGGACCAGCGTGGGCCGTGCGGGGCCCGGCCGGAAGCGGGGGCGCACCGTGGGGTCACAAGCGGGACTTGTGACCTTGACCGGTCCGGGGCGCTGTGCCACAGTGCGCTGGAAAGCGCATTCCAGCGATGACGACGGAGTGGACGATGGACGCCGCGCGACTCAGCCTCAACCAGATCACCCTGAACTCCCTCGACCTCCCCGCGGCCGTCGCGGCCTGCGAGCGCCACGAGATCGGCGCCATCGCCCTGTGGCGGGACAAGATCGCCGCCGTCGGCCTCGACCGCGCCACCCGGCTCGTCCGCGACGCCGGGCTGCGCGTCAGCTCCGTCTGCCGCGGGGGCATGTTCACCGACCCCGAGCGCGACGTCCGCGACGACAACCGGCGCGCCGTCGACGAGGCCGCCGCCCTGCAGGCCGACACCCTCGTCCTCGTTTGCGGCCCGCTGCTCGACCGCGACCTGCCCGCCGCCCGCGCCCGCGTGCAGGACGGCATCGCCGAGCTCCTGCCGCACGCCCGCGACGCCGGCGTCCGGCTCGCGGTCGAACCGCTGCACCCCATGATGATCGGCGTCCGGTCGGTCGTCAGCACCCTCGCCCAGGCCCTGGACCTGTCCGACGCCCTCGACGGGGAACCGGGGGTGATCGTCGACGCCTACCACGTCTGGTGGGACCCCGAGCTCGACACCCAGATCGCCCGCGCCGGCGAGCGCGTCCTCGGCTACCACGTCTCGGACTGGCTGCCGCAGACCTCCGACCTGCTGCTGGACCGCGGCATGATGGGCGACGGGCTCATCGACCTGCCCCGCCTGTCCGCCGCCGTCGCGGCCGCCGGCTACACCGGCCCCGTCGAGGTCGAGCTCCTCTCCTCCCGCTGGTGGGCCGAGGACCCCGACGACGTCGCGCGCACCCTGCGCAAGCGGTTCGAGGAGTTCGTCTGACCGGGCTGCCCGGGGCGGTGGGGACCTCCCGCCTGCGGGTCTACGACTGGCCCGCCGCCGACGGGCTGCGCGGCGGCTCCCCGCACCTGCACACCGCCTGCGCCGAGGGCTACGTCGTGCTGCGCGGCGAGGGCTCGGTGCAGACCCTCGGGTCCGAGGGGTTCGCCGAGCACCCGCTGCACCCCGGGACGCTGCTCTGGTTCACCCCCGGCACCGTGCACCGCCTCGTCAACGCCTCCGGGGACCTGGAGATCCTCGTCCTCATGCAGAACGCCGGCCTGCCCGAGGCCGGGGACGCCGTCCTGACGTTCCCCGCCGACGTGCTCGCCGACCCCGGCGCCTACGCCCGGGCCGCCACCGCGCACGACGAGGCGAGCGCCCGCGCCCGGCGCGACCTGGCCCTGGAGGGGTACGCCGCGCTGCGCGAGCGCGTCGGGCGCGAAGGCCCCGCCGCCCTCGCCGACCTGCACGCCGCCGCCGCCGCGCTGGTGCGCCCGCGCGTCCCGGGCTTCCGCGACGTCTGGTCCGCCGGGCCGGCCGCGCAGGCCGCCCGGACCGGCGAGCAGCTGCGGGCGCTGGCCGAGGGCCGAGCCGGGCACCTGGCTGAGGCGGCGGTGCGCTCCACCGCGCCCGCGCCGGGGGAGCGGTTCGGGATGTGCGGGCGGCTCACGGTCTGGGACGTGACCGCCCACGGCTGCTGACGGCGCTGCTGACCGGGCTACGCCCCGGTGCCCCCGCCGCAGCGGGCGGCGGTCACCGGGTCGGGCGCCCCGGCGAAGAACTCCGCCAGCACCCGCTGCGCGAGCTCGCTGCCCGCGGCGGCGAACAACGTCGCCGAGCTGCGCAGCTTCTGCGCGTCGACGCCGCCGAGCACCTCGACGGCGTCGCGCGACCCCTGCCCCAGCAGCGCCTCGCAGTTCTGCGCGAACCGCGCGCCCAGCACCGGGTGGGCCAGGTACGCGCGCGCCTCCTGGAGCCCGGACACCGCGTACGCGACCGACGTGGGGGAGCTGCCCAGCAGCAGCTGCGGGAACTCCCACCACATCCAGTGCGACGTCTTGCGCCCGGCCCGCAGC
The DNA here is from genome assembly GCF_050871975.1 of Kineococcus rugosus. Classification (NCBI taxonomy): domain Bacteria; kingdom Bacillati; phylum Actinomycetota; class Actinomycetes; order Kineosporiales; family Kineosporiaceae; genus Kineococcus; species Kineococcus rugosus. The sequence continues at coordinate 73,100 of NZ_JBJLSJ010000010.1, forward strand.
TCGGCCAGCGCGCGGTCGTGGGTGCCGGCCGAGGCCGTCACGAAGCGTTCGAGGTCCACCCCGCCATCCTCGCCCGGCCGTCACGGGCACGCCCGCCGGTGCGGGAGGATCCCCCCGTGAGCGTCGAGAAGACCGGTCTGCGCATCCCCACCCACCTGCTGCCCGCCGACGGCCGCTTCGGGTCCGGCCCCTCCAAGGTCCGCCCCGAGCAGGTCGCCGCCCTGGCCGCCGCTGGCCGGTCCGTGCTGGGGACCTCGCACCGGCAGGCCCCCGTCAAGGACGTCGTGCGGCGCGTGCGCGCCGGGCTGGCCGAGCTGTTCTCGCTGCCCGACGGGTACGAGGTCGTCCTCGGCAACGGCGGCAGCACGACGTTCTGGGACGTCGCGACCCTCGGGCTGGTGCGCGAGCGCTCCCAGCACCTGGTGCTGGGGGAGTTCTCCGCCAAGTTCGCCGCGGCCACCGCCGCGGCGCCGTTCCTGGCCGAGCCCGTCGTCGTGCGCGGTGAACCCGGGACGCTGCCGCGGCTGGGGGAGGTCGGCGACGGCGTCGACGTCGTGGCCTGGCCGCACAACGAGACCTCCACCGGCGTCATGGCGCCCGTCGTCCGCCCCGCCGGGCCGGCCCCGCGCGAGGGCGGGCCGCTGGTCGTCGTCGACGCCACGTCCGCCGCCGGCGGCCTGCCCGTCGACCTCACCCAGACCGACGCCTACTACTTCGCCCCGCAGAAGGCGTTCGCCTCCGACGGCGGGCTGTGGATCGCGGTCCTGTCCCCGGCGGCCCTGGACCGGGTCCGCGAGATCGGCGCCACCGGCCGCTGGACGCCCGCGTCGCTGGACCTGCGGATCGCGATCGAGAACTCCCGGAAGGACCAGACGTACAACACCCCCGCGGTCGCGACGCTGGTCCTGCTCGCCGAGCAGGTCGAGTGGATCCTGTCCCGCGGCGGCCTGGACTGGGCGGCCGCCCGCACCGCGGAGAGTTCCGGCGTCCTGTACGACTGGGCCGGCGCGCGGGACTGGGCCGCCCCGTTCGTCGCCGAGCCGCAGGCTCGGTCCCACGTCGTCGCGACGATCGACCTGGACCCCTCGATCGACTCCGGCGTCCTGCTGGAGGTGCTGCGTGCCAACGGGATCGTCGACGTCTTCCCCTACCGCAGCCTGGGTCGCAACCAGATCCGCGTCGGGGTGTTCCCGGCCGTCGAACCCGACGACGTGCGGGCCCTGACCGCCTGCGTGGACCACGTCGTCGACGCACTCAGGAAAGCCTGACCTGAATTCCGTGGGCTTTGTCAGGAAAGGCGTTCCTGTCTAGCGGGGAACGCCTTCCCTGGTTACCGTCGAATTCATGGCGACCGTGAACCTGGACCTCACCCCGATCCACCAGTGCTCCGTCGACGGCTGCACCTTCAACGCCGCGACGTCCTGCCACGCCCCGGCCATCACCGTGGGCGACCACGGCGCGAACCACTGCGCCACGTTCCTGGGCATCCCGACCAAGCACTCGCCGACCAGCGACGGCCACGTCGGCGCCTGCCAGCTGTCCGACTGCACCCACAACTCCGACCTCACCTGCCACGCGGACAGCGTGGAGGTCGGCGTGGAGGCGGCCGGCGGCACCAGGTGCCTGACCTACAGCGCCGCCTGACGGGCCTGCGCCAGTTCCGCGGTCAGCATCCGCGCCAGCGCCGGCTCCACGCCCCACGCCCGCGTCAGCTCGTCGTACTCCGCCAGCAGTCCCGCCGTCCGTGACCCGCGCGGTGCGCCCGCGCGCACCGCGCGGATCATCGCGTTCCGGGGCGTGTGCGCGGAGTCGATGAACTCCACGACCTCGACCCGGTAGCCGAGGACCTGCAGCAGCAGCGAGCGCAGCGCGTCGGTGAGGACGTCGGCGAACCGCTCGCGCAGGATCGCGTGCCGCACCAGCGGGGCGCGGTTCTCGTGCAGCTGCCGCTGGACGTCGCGGTGGCAGCAGGGCGCGGCCAGCACCAGCGGCGCGCCCCAGCGCACCGCGCGGGCCAGCGCCTCGTCGGTCGCGGTGTCGCACGCGTGCAGCGCCATCACGACGTCCGGGCGCGCGTCGCCGAACGGCTCGGCCCCGGCGATCGACCCGACCGCGAACTCCAGCCCCGGCAGTCCGGCCTCGGCCGCCGCCCGCCGCCCGGTGGCCACGACGTCCTCGCGCACGTCCACCCCGACGGTCACGAGGTCCTTGCCGCGCTCGCGGGCGGCCCCGCTCAGCCAGCGGTGCGCCGCGAACGTCAGGTACGCGTTGCCGCACCCCAGGTCCACCGCCCGCACCCGGTCGCCGCCGCCGGACAGGACCGCCGGGGCCAGCGGGGCGAGCTGGCGGACGAATGCCTCCACCTGGCGGCGCTTGTCCCCACCGGCCCCCAGCACGCGGAACACCGGGTCGTCGGGGTCCACCAGGCGCTGCTTGGCCCGGTCGTGCGCGCCGGGCCCGGCCTCGTGCCGCGCCGGGGCCCGGTGCACCTGGGCGTCGCCCTTCTTGGTGATCCGCACCTGCACGACCTCGGTGGCCGTCTCGACGTGCAGGTTGCCGTAGGCCTGCGCGAGCAGCTCGTCCACGGCCTCCCCGGCCTCGCCGACCGGGACGTTGCGGGTGGACACGACCGGGCCGGTGCGGGCCGTGAACTGCAGGTGCGGGCCGTCCTTCAGCCGCACCGGGCGGACCTCCACCCGCTCCGCCGCGGGCGGCTGCAGCCCCTTGCGCCGCCCCGCCGCGACCGCCCGGGACAGGTTGGGGGTGTCCAGCAGCAGGGTGCGGACGTCGGCCAGGGCGGTGGTCAGGTCGGTGGTCACGCCCTCCATTCTCCGCCCGCCCCGCGGCCGGGCCGACCACCGCTCCCCGCCCGCGGGGTTCAGTCCCCGGCCGCCGCGCGCGTGGTGCCCAGGCCCTCCGGCGCCCGCCCCGGCGCCGGCACGAGCCGGACGTGCGGGGTGCCGCGCCAGGAGAGGCGGACCCGCACCCGCGCCCGGTGCAGCAGGAAGACCCCGACGCCGACGCCGACCAGCGCGGAGGGGACCGAGCCGACGAGGATCGACCAGGACGGGCCGAACGCGGTCCCCACCCAGCCGACGAACGGCCCGCCCACGACGGTGCCGCCCTGCATCAGCGACATGTACAGCGCCATCACCCGGCCCCGCACGGCCGGCTCGGTGCTCATCTGCACCGTGGCGTTCGCGGCCGTCAGCAGCGTCAGCGACGCCAGCCCCATGAACGGCAGCACCAGCAGGTACAGCGCGTACGTCGGCATCAGCGCGGCCAGCGAGGCGAGCACGCCGAACGCGACGGCGGCCCCGACCAGCAGCCGGTAGCGGGGGCGCTCGCGGCGGGCGGCGACGAGCGCCCCGGCCAGCGAGCCGACCGCCAGCACCGTCCCGGCCAGCCCGTACCCGGCGGAGTCCGTGCCGTACCGCACGCTCGTCATCAGGGCGCTGGTGAGCTGGAAGTTCAGCCCGAACGTCCCCACGACCCCGACCAGGACGAAGACCGCCACCAGGTCGGGCCGGGCCCGCACGTAGGCCAGCCCCTCGCGCATGCCGCCGGTGCCCTTCGCCGGCTTCGCGCGCGGCACCGGTTCGGCCGGCCGCATCAGGTGCAGCACGACCAGCGGCGCGACGAACGACAGGGCGTTGAGCACGAACACCGGGCCGGTGCCGAACCAGGCGATGAGGACGCCGGCCAGGGCCGGGCCGACCAGGCGCGCGGAGTTGAAGGACGCCGAGTTCAGGCCGATGGCGTTGGGCAGGTCCTCGCGCGGGACGAGCTGGCCCACGAACGTCTGCCGCACCGGGCCGTCGATCGCCGAGGCGCAGCCCAGCAGGGCGGCCAGCACGTACACGTGCCACAGCTGCGCCGCGCCGCTGATCACCAGCACGCCCATCAGCAGGCCGAGCAGGCCCATGGCCGCCTGGGTGACCATCAGGGTGCGGCGCTGCGGGAACCGGTCGGCGACGGTGCCGGCCACGGGGGCCAGCAGCAGGATCGGGCCGAACTGCAGCCCGGTGGTGATCCCGCCGGCCGTGCCCGACCCGTCCGTCAGGACCTGGATGACCAGCCAGTCCTGGGCGACGCGCTGCATCCAGGTGCCGGTGTTGGACACCAGGGCGCCGCCGAACCAGAGCCGGTAGTCGTGGTGGCGCAGCGAGCGGAAGGTCTGGCTCACTCGCTGATCACCGAGTTCAGGACGGTGACGGCGGCGGCCAGGGTGGCGCGGTCGCCGGGGCTCAGGCCGTCCAGGCGGCGGCTGAGCCAGGCGGAGCGGCGCGCGCGGGTCTCCTCCACGACGCGGTGACCGGCCTCGGTGGCCGAGACCAGGACCTGGCGGCCGTCGTCGGGGTGGTCGGTGCGCTCGATGAGGCCGGACTCGACGAGCGCGGCGATGGTGCGGGTCATGGAGGGGGGCCGGACGTGCTCGGCCTCGGCGAGCTCGCCGGGGGTGCGCGGTCCGCCGCCGTGCAGCTGGGACAGGACGGAGAACTGGGCGTCGGTGAGCTCGTCGACGCTCTTCTGGGCGCGCAGCCGGCGGGCGGTGCGCAGGACGCAGACGCGCAGGTCGACGGCGAGGCGGTCCTGGGCGGACTGGTCCGGGCGGGCCGCCCGCGGGAGCGTCGGGGTGGGGGCCGGCTCCGCGGGAAGTGGTGGCACGAGGCCACCATAATCGTGAGCCTGGGTAATTACCAGGGCGAAGGACGTGATCAGGACACGGACGAGCTTCCCCGCAGCTACACGGCGCGTTAGAGTCGGTCACGTTGTGTAATGATCTCGCGGGTGCGTTCACGGCCTGCGGCGCAGAGGTGGAGCGGGCGAGTGAGTGGATCTCCGGCGACATCAGCCACCCGTCGGGCCCGACGGGCGCTCGAACGAGCCGCCGCGGCGGTCGCCGAGGCCGGGGCCGCCGTCGACGAGCGGCGCACCCGGCTCGCCGACGTCGACCTCGCCGTCACCCACGACGACCCCGGCACCCTCGAGGTGACCACCCGCACCGAGGCCCAGCACGACACCGCCAGCTCCGTCCTGCGGGCCCAGCGGCGGCTCAACGAGTGCGCCGACACCGCCGTCCTCGGCGAGGAGCTCGTCGCCGAGGTCCACGCCGCCGGCTACCAGCGCGTGCTGCTGCTCGAGACCGTCGCCCGCTCCCGGCACCGCGAGCTGGAGGTCCTCGCCGCCCGCGGCGACCTGCTGCTCGTGCCCGGCCGCCGCATCACCGGCAGCGACCTGACCCGCATGTGCCCCTCCGCCGTCGTCGAGCTCGTCCCCGGCCACCCGCGGGCCCCCCGCCTGGCCGTGTGGGGCACCGCCGGCACCGCCGGCCCCCGGCTGGAGGTCCTCGCCGCCGCCGCCGGCGCCGCCTGGCGCGCGCTCGTCGCCACCGCCGAGGCCGCCCGCGCCGACCGCGAGTCCACCGGCGCCAACCTCCTGCTGTCCGGCGCCCTGCGCCTGGCCGGCCTCGGGTCCTGGGCGTGGAACCCCGCCACCGGCGTCGTCACCCTCGACGACCGGCTGCGGGAGATGCTCGGCATGGGCGCCGCCGACCCCGACCCCGACCTGGAGACGTGGCGGCAGCGCATCCACCCCGACGACCGCGCGCCCTTCACCGGCGTCGAGGACCCCGCCGCCCACGCCGGCACCTCCGCGCCCTACCCGTTCCGCACCACCTCCGCCGACGGGACCGAACGCACCTTCCTCGGCATGAGCGTCCCGCTGGCCACCACCAGCTCCAGCGTCGTGCAGGGCCTCGTGCTCGACGTCTCGGCCGGGGAGAAGTCCACCGGTGAGCTCGTCCGGCTCGCCCAGTGCGACTCCCTGACCGGCCTGGCCAACCGGTCCGTGCTCGACGTCCGGCTCGCCGAGGCCCTCGAGGCGGCCGGCCCCGGGGACGCCGTCGCCCTCGTCCTGCTCGACCTCGACCGCTTCAAGCTCGTCAACGACACCCTCGGCCACCAGATCGGCGACGCGCTGCTGCGGCAGGTCGCCGTCCGCCTCGAGGACGCCGCCCCGCCCGGGGCGACCCTGGCCCGCCTGGGCGGGGACGAGTTCGTCGTCATGGTCCCCGGCGTGGGCCGCGTCGAGGCCGCCGCCCTCATGGCCCGCGACATGATCCGCCGGCTGCGGGCGCCGATGCTGCTGCCCGGGCTGCCCGAGCCGTTCGTCTGCACCTCCAGCGCCGGGATCGCCGTCGGCCACGAGGGCACCGCCGACGACCTGTTCCGCAGCGCCGACATGGCCCTCTACCGCGCCAAGGACGGCGGCCGCGACCGCGTCGCCGTCTACGACTCCGCGATGCGCGAGGAGGCCCGGGCCCGGCACGTCGCCGAGCACCGCGTCCGCCGCGCGCTGCGCACCGACGGGCTGCGGGTCGTCTGGCAGCCCATCGTGGACCTGCGCAGCGACCAGCTCGTCGCCGCCGAGGCCCTCGTCCGCCTCGACGACCCCGTCGAGGGCATCTTGGAACCCAAGCACTTCGTCGACACCGCCGAGGACACCGGGCTCATCGTCGACGTCGACACCTGGGTGCTGGGGGAGGTGCTGCGGCAGCTGCGGGAGTGGCGCCGCGACGGCGTCGGGCTGCAGGTCTCCTTCAACGTCTCCGGCAAGACCCTCGAGCACCCCGCCTTCGCCCACCGCCTCGCCCACAGCGTCGAGTCGACCGGCGCCGCCGGCAGCTCCCTGCTCGCCGAGGTCACCGAACGCACCCTCATCGACCTGTCGTCCTCCACGCGCGCCAGCCTGGGGGAGCTGCGCAGCATCGGCGCGCGCGTCGGCCTCGACGACTTCGGGACCGGCTACTCCTCGCTGTCCTACCTGGACCGGTTCCCGCTCAGCTTCCTGAAGATCGACATGAGCTTCGTCCGGCCGCTGGGGTCCTCCGACCGCGCCGAGGCCGTCGTCGAGGCCCTCATCAGCCTCGCCCACGCCCACGGCATGGTCGTCACCGCCGAGGGCGTCGAGACCGAGCTCCAGGCGAGGGTGCTGCGGGACATGGGCTGCGACCGGGCCCAGGGCTGGCTGTTCGGCCGGCCGGTGCAGGCCGACCTGCTGCCCCTCGGCTCACGCCCGTAGCGCCCCGCCCAGCCGGCGCACCCCCTCGGCGAGCACGTCGGGGGCGTGCGTGGTGAACGACAGCCGCAACGTCGAGCGGTTCGGGATCCCGGCGAAGAACGCCTCGCCCGGCACGAACGCGACGCCGTGCTCCAGGGCCACCGGCAACCGCGACGCGGCGTCCACCCCCGCCGGCAGCTCCACCCACGTGAACATCCCGCCGTCGGGCCGCGACCACGTGCTGCCCGCGGGCAGTTCCGCCGCCAGCGCCTCCAGCAGCGCGTCGCGGCGCGGGGCGTAGGCGGCCACCACCCGCGCGACGTGCGCGTCGAGGTCGGTCGCGGCGAGGTACTCCGCCGCCGCGGCCTGGTCGACCGTCGAGGTCTGCAGGTCCGCGGCCTGCTTGGCCACGACCACCGCCGGGCGCACCGCGCGCGGCAACCGCGCCCACCCCAGCCGCAGGCCCGGCGCCCCGACCTTCGAGAAGCTGCCCAGGTGGATCACGGCCGCCCCGGCCGGCTGCGCCGCGACCGGCGCCAGGGGTTCCCCGGCGTAGCGCAGCTCCCCGTACGGGTCGTCCTCCACGACCCACACCCCGTGCTCGGCGGCGAGCTCGGCGACGCGGGCCCGGCGGTCGGCGGCCAGGGTGCGGCCGGTGGGGTTCGCGAAGTTCGGGACGAGGTACAGCACCGCGGGCCGGTGGGTCTCGAACACCTCCTCGACGGCCTCCGGCAGCACCCCCTCCTCGTCGCTGCCGACCCCCACGACCCGCGCTCCCGCCAGCGAGAACGCCTGCAGCGCAGCGAGGTAGCTGGGTTCCTCGACGGCGACGACCGCGCCGGGGTCCAGCAGGGCCGTCGTCAGCAGCGTCAGCGCCTGCTGCGAGCCGGTCGTGACGAGCAGGTCGTCGGCGGCCGTCGGCAACCCGCGCCGGGTCAGCCGCGCCGCCACCAGTTCCCGCAGCCGCACGTCGCCCTCGGTCGCCGCGTACTGCAGGTTCCGCCGGGCGCCCGGACCGGACAGCGCCCGGTCGTACGCCGCCCGCAGGCCCTCGACGTCGAACAGTTCCGGGGCGGGCAGGCCCCCGGCGAGCGAGATGACGTCCCGCTCCTGCGTCAGCGCGAGCAGGTCGCGCACCGGGGAGGAACGGACCCCCGACAGGCGGGTGGACAGCGGCGGGTGGTTCGGCGGGCGGTGCACGGCAGGACCCCTCGGGCGGCGGTGGTGGACGGTCGTCGGCCACGGCCGTTCGTGACGGCGGGCGGGACGGGGGGACGCCGCCGGGGTGAGGAGCGCCGCCGCCGACCCTACCGCCGCCGCCGGAGGGGTTCCGCCGGGTTTCAGGCCCGGTGCACGTGCGCGGCGTCGGCCTGCGCGAGCGGCCGCAGCACCACCTTGTCGAGGTCGACGTGCGCCGGGCGCGTCACGGCGAACGCGATGACGTCCGCGACGTCCTCGGCGCTCAGCGGCGTCAGGCCCTCGTACACCTTGTCCGCGGCCTCCTGCGACCCCAGCCGGACCAGCGAGAACTCCGTCTCCACCATCCCCGGGGCGATCTCGGTGACCCGGATCGGCTCGCCCAGCAGTTCCTGGCGCAGCGTCCGCACGAGCGCGTTCACGCCGTGCTTGACGGCCGTGTACCCGCCCCCGCCGGGGTAGACCTCGAAACCCGCGATGGACCCCAGGACCACGACGTGCCCGTTGCCGCCGCGGCGCATCCCCGGCAGCAGCGCCTGGTGCACCCGCAGGACGCCCACGACGTTGGTGTCGTACATGGTCTTCCAGCCCTCGGGGTCGCCGTGCTCGATCCGGTCGCTGCCCAGGGCGCCCCCGGCGGAGTGCACGACGACGTCGACGTCACCGACCTGCTCGGCCATCGCGGCCACCGACGCGGCGTCGGTCACGTCGAGGGCCACGGCCCGGCCGCCGACCTCCCGCGCCAGCGCCTCCAGGCGGTCCACCCGGCGGGCGGCGGCGACGGTGGCGAAACCCGCCGCGGCCAGGGCCCGCACCGTGGCGGCGCCGATGCCGCTGCTGGCGCCGGTGACGAGGGCGGTGCGCTGGGGGGTCTCGGTGGCAGGCATGGGCCTCATCCCAGCAGACCGGCCCCGGGCGGGGGACACTGGCCCCGTGCCGCTGTTCCTGCCGCCGTCGAAGGCCAAACCCCCGCCGCCGCCGGTGCGGACCGACGACCGCCGGGCCGTCCTGGTGGGCCTGGGGGTGTGGGCCGTGCTGCTGCTGGTCGCGATCGCCGTCCCCGAGGTGCGCAGCACGGGGGAGGGGCGCTGGCTCGGGTCCTGCGTCGCGGGGCTCGTGCTGGGGCTGGTCGGGCTGGCCCACCTGCACCGTCGCGGGCGCCGCCGGCCGTAGCGGGTCCGCGGGGCCCACCCCGTGGACCGGGGGCGCGCCGGCCTCGGAGCGCGCGACCTCAGAGCCCCAGGCGGTCGGCGAGGGCGTCGATCGTGGCGTCGGCGAAGGCGTCGGCCGGGTCGAAGGTGTTCGCCAGCTGGCCGAACAGCTCGCTGCTGACCAGCCCCAGCAGGGCCGTCCAGCACTGGGCCGCGAGGACGATGAGGGTCGCCGGCACCTCGCTGGCCCCGGCGGAGGCGACGCGGGCGGCGCCCTCCGCCAGTCGCGGCGCCAGGGGCGGGGAGGTCGCGGGGCCGTCCAGGCCCTCGAGCACCGACAGCAGCGCCAGCGGGGCCCGCGCGCCGGCCGCGGTGGTCCGCTCGTCGCCCCGGTAGCCGGGGACGGGCGAGCCGTGGACGAGGGCGTACTCGTGCGGGTGCTCCAGGGCCCACGCGCGGAACGCGCGGCAGCCCCCGGTGAAGCGGGCCCGGCGCGAGGCTCCCCGCCGGGGGGCGACCGCCGCCTCGACCGCGTCGGCGACGTCGTCGTAGGCCTCCACGATCAACGCCGTCAACAGCTCGTCGCGCGTGGCGAAGTACCGGTAGAGGGCGGAGGAGGCCAGGCCCAGCTCCCGGGCCACGGCGCGCACCGACAGCGCGGCCGCTCCGGAGGCGGCGAGCTGGCGGCGGGCGGCGGCCAGGATGTCGGCGGTGAGCTCTCGGCGGGCGCGTTCACGGGCGGTGGGGACGGTGGGCACGTCCTGGATCCTGCCACGGCGGTGAGCATCGATCACGTTCGAGAGCACCGCTCTTGTCAAAACGCGCGGACCGGTGCACGCTGGACGACATGACGAGATCAGTGCTCTCTTCGAAGACCACCGCTCGCACCTCCGTCGGCTCCGGCCCCGCCCCCCGCTACGTCGCCCCGGACCTGCTCACCCGGCGCCTGCTCAACCCCCTGGTCACCGCCGCGACGCGCCTGGGGCTGCCGCTGGCCGGGTCCCGCGTGCTCGCCGTGCGCGGGCGCAGCAGCGGGCAGTGGCGCACGACCCCGGTGAACCCCCTCACGATCGACGGGGTGCAGTACCTCGTGGCCCCCCGCGGCCACACGCAGTGGGTCCGCAACCTGCGGGCCGCGGGCACCGGGGAGCTGCGCTCGGGCCGGCGCTCGCACGCCTTCACCGCGGTGGAGGTGCCCGACGCCGACAAGCCGCCGCTGCTGCGGGAGTACCTGCGCCGCTGGGCGTGGGAGGTCGGCCTGTTCTTCGACGGGGTCGACGCCGGTGCGAGCGACGCCGACCTGCTGGCCGCCGCACCGAAGCACCCGGTCTTCCGGATCACGACCGCCCCCGCCGGGCGCTGAGGACCCGCCCCGTCGCTGCGCGGGTCCGCGCCTCGACCGCGGGCGTCCGCCGGTGGCGCCCCGCGAGCGGCACCGCGGTCAGGGCGCGGGCCGCGCCGCCCCTGGGGACCCGACCGGCGGGGAGGGGTCCTGACCGAGCCCGGGCAGCTCCTCGGCCAGCACCTCGGCCGCCGCCGCCGGGTCCTCCAGCAGCCGCGCCAGCGGGCCGCGGGCCCACCAGGCCCCGGCCGCCAACGCCAGGCCCCGGGCCGCCGCCGACGGCGAGGTCGCCACGACGTGCCCGTCGGCCACCCAGAACGCCACGTCCACCCCGTCGCACGTCAGCGCCGCGACGTGCGTCCACGCCGGCGCGAGCCCGGGCACCAGCGCGAGCGCGGCGGCCGGGACGGCCCGTTCCCGCCCCGCCGGGTGCTCCAGGTGCCCGTCGGCGCGGTCGGAGGCCAGGTCCACGTCGAGCAGGTCGGCCACCCGCTCGGCGTCGGGCACCAGCAGCCGCGGGCCCAGGTCGGTGCGCTGCGCCCACGCGGGGTCGTCGGCCACCACCACGTCGTCGGCGCCGGCGACCACCGGGTCCCCGCCGGCGTCGAGGGCGGCCAGCCGCTCGGGGGCCAGCGCGCCCGCCTGCCCGGCCAGGCGGCCCAGGACGCTCCACAGCACCAGCAGGTCCGCCGCGGCCGGGGCCCGCCGGGCGCTGAGGTCGAGCAGGCCGTCGAGGTCGGCGACCCCCGCGCCGGTCAGGTCGGGCAGCACGCCCAGCACCCGGCGCACCGGTGCGGGCAGCGGCGCGGCCCACCCCGGCGCCGCGGGCAGCCAGCCGGGTGCGGTGCCCGCCGGGTCGCGGGTCACCGAGGGCACCGGGCCGTGGCGGCGCAGCCACCAGGCGGTGTGGCCGGGGCGGCGGTGCGGGCCCAGCACCCACGGCTCGGTCAGGGCCCGCACCCCGGCGGGGTCGGCGGCCAGCGCGGCGAGCACCTGCGGCCACTGCGCGACGACGAGGTCCAGGTCCCGCACGGCCCCGGCCGCGGCCACCGACGTCCCGGCCCCCGGGTCGTCCAGCACGTCCGCCCAGACGTCCTCGACGTACTCCCCGAACCCGGCCAGCCCCAGGTCCAGGGCCGCCTCGACGTCGGTGAGGTCGACCTCGGGCAGGTCCACCAGGGCCGGGCCGGACAGCACCCCCACCGCCTCCAGCAGCGGCGAACCCCACCCCCGCAGCAGGTCCGGGTCGACGCGGGCCACCTCGTCGGGGTCCAGCGCCCGCTCGGCCAGCGTCCCGGGCAGCACGAGGGCACCCGCCGGGGTCAGCTCGCCGTCCTCGTCGGGCAGGGCCAGGTCGGACAGCCACGGCAGGGTGCGGCGCACGCGCTCCACCGCGTCCCGGTCCACCGCCCCGGGAGCGGGCTCGTCGCGCGAGACGACCCCCTCGACCAGCGACAGCACCGCCGCGGCCACCTCCTCGGGGTCCTCGGCGTCCGGGGAGGCCGCCACGGCCGCGCGGACCGCGGGGTCGGTCAGGACCGCCCACGCCCCGCCCTCGCGGGCGCCCAGCCGCACCAGCAGGTCGCGGGCGGCGCCGACCGCCACGTCCGGGTCCACCACCCGCAGCCCGAACGGCGCGAACACCCCCGCCCCGCCGGCCCCCAGCGCGTCCGTCGCGGACCCGGCGTCCAGCAGCACCAGGCCGCGCACCCCGCGCACCCGGCGGCCGTCCAGCAGCGGCACCGCCAGCCCGGTCATCGCCTCCCGGGCCACCGGGTCGGCCGCGGCCAGCGGCGCCAGCGCCGCGAACAGCGCCTGCGCGGTCGGGCCGTCCCCGCCGGGCAGCACGTCCAGCACCTCGGCCAGACCCATCCGCGTCACGCCCAGCTCGCTGAGCAGCCGGTCGTCGCGCCGCGGCGCGCGGACCAGCCCGGCCAGCACGGGCGCCAGCGCCGCCAGCAGCGACGGGTCGTCCGCCCCCGGGCCCGTCAGGGCCACCGCGGAACCGGGCCGCACCGGCAGCGGGAGCCCGTCGACGGTCTCCACGCACACCAGCAGCGGCACGTCGCGCGCCCGGTCCAGCACCCGGCGGCGCAGCTCGGCGTCGACCCGGCCCGCCGCCGCGCCGTACGGCACCAGCGCGAGCGCGTCGCCGCCCTCGGCCGCGACCTCGGCCAGCAGGTCCCCGTACGCGGCGGCCGCCGCGTCCAGCAGCACCTCGGCGGCCCGCCCCGGCGCGATCCGCCGCCGGTCCGGGCCCAGCGGGAACGTCGCCACCAGCAGCGCCGGCCACGGCAGGTCCTCGTCGGTGGGCGTCGGCGCGCACACGACGCCGGGGGAGGCGACCGACGGGGTGCGCGGCAGCGCCCACGTCAGCGACCACCCCAGCCGCCGCCGGTCCTCCACCCCGCGCCCGGCCACGTCGGCCGGGTCCAGCCGCCCGCGGCGGTGCAGCACCCGCCAGCGCTCACCGACGTCCCCGATCCGGGCCGGTGGCCCGTCGGGGACCTCCACGACGACCTCGGCCAGCCCCGGCAGCGCCAGCAGCAGCACGTCCGCCGCGCCCGCCGGCAGCTCCGCCAGCTGGCCGGCCACGAACGCGCGGGCGGCCGCGTCGCGCAGCGGCAGCTCGACGACGGTGTCGTACCCGGCCGGCACGGCCGCGGCCCCCGGCGCCGGGAACGGCAGCCGCAGCACCGGTGCGTGCCCGTCGCGGGCGTCCAGCTCCGCGACCGCCCCGGCCGCGCCCCGGGAGCGGACCAGGTCGGCCGAACCGCTGCGGGAGAACCGGACCGCGCCGGTCGCCGACCGCACGGCGGGCTCGTCGGTGACGGCCAGGACGGCGGCGAACCCCACCCCGAACCGCCCCACGGACCCGGTGTCGTCCCGCTTGGCGCTGGCCCGCAGCGTCGCGAGCCCCTCGACGCCCGCCGCGGTCAGCGGGGCGCCGGTGTTCGCGGCCAGCAGCCGCCCCGGGCCGCCGGCGGGGTCGTCCTCCAGGCGCAGCAGCAGCCGGCCCGGCACCCCGGCGCCCGCGGCCGCGTCGGCGGCGTTCTGCGCCAGCTCGACGACGAGCCGGTCGCGGTAGGCGCCGAGGGCGGCGTCCTCCTCGGCGTTGGCGTCCTCCCGCAGCCGCGCGGGCGAGTCGTTCCAGGCCGCCAGGACGCGGTCGCGGACCGCGCCGGTCCCGAAGGGGTCCTCGGGGGTCAGCGGCCGGCCTCGGCGGTCCCGGGGGCCTGCGCGCCGTCGGCGTCGCCGGCCGGGAACAGCTCCAGGGCCGCGGGGGACAGGTCGTCGACGACGAGCGGGGTCGCCGGCTCGTCGGGGGTGACCTCGACGTCGGTCTCGCTGTGGGCGCCGCAGCCGTGGTCGACGCTCACGACGCGCGCGTCCTCCGGGGACCACTCGTTCGCGCAGACGCCGAAGACCTGCCGCAGCGAGCCGGCCAGGGGCACGAAGAACCCGCACGTGGAGCACTGCCCCTTGGCGTTCTCGGCGATCTCGGCCCGGGGGCCGCGGTCGCCGTCGTACCAGCGGGTGGCGGCCTCGGTGCGGCCCAGCGGCGACAGGACGCGCTCGCGGCCCAGGCCCAGCTCGAACAGCGCCACCCGGTCGGCGTCCTCGTCGCCGGTCTCGGCGTAGCCCTGCTCCAGCAGCGGGTCGTGCTCCTTGCGCGGCAGCGTGTCCTGCGGCCCGACGTCGCCGGGGGACAGCCGCTCGGCCCACGGCAGCCACTGCGGGGGCTGCAGCGCGTCCTCGCCGGGCAGCAGGCAGACCTCGTTGACCGTGACGTTGCGGGCCCGCGAGGCGCGGGTCACGGTGACGGTCCAGCGCCAGCCGCGGTAGCCCGGCAGCAGGCAGGCGAAGGTGTGGCTGACGATGCGGTCGCCCTCGGCGACGGCGTCGAGGTGCTCCCCGACGGTGCCCTCGTCGGCGACCTCCTCGGCCGCGGCGCGGGCCAGGTCCACGGCCCCGGCCGCGGCGGCGTCCAGCGTCGGCTTGCGGGGGCGACGGGCCCTGGGGGCGGCCGCCGGCGCGGTGCCCGGGGTCGTCTCGCCGGTCTCCTCGGTCACGCTCACGCCTCGATGTCGTCGGCGACGGCCCGCAGCACGGTGGCGATCTTCTTCGCGCCGGCCTTGTCGGGGTAGCGGCCGCGGCGGAAGGACCCCGAGACGCCGTCGAGCAGCTTGATGAGGTCCTCCACGATCGGGACCATGTCCTCGGGCTTCTTGCGGGTGGCCCGGGCGACGGAGTGCACGGGGTCCAGGACCCGGACCGACAACGCCTGGTTGCCGTTCTTGCCCTGCACCACGCCGAAGTCGACGCGGGTGCCCTTCGACAGCGTCGCGGTGCCGGTCGGCAGCGCCGAGGCGTGCACGAACACCTCGCTGCCGTCCTCGGCGGCGAGGAAGCCGAACCCCTTGTCGGCGTCGAACCACTTGACCTTGCCAGTCGGCACGGGAACCTTCTCCAGTTGCGGGGCGCCGGGCGCGGCGGCCGGGTGGCCGCGCGCACCGGCGGGTGCGTTCGGGTGTCTGCCGGTCCGCGTCCGGCGGACCGCGAGGTCGCCAGGACGGGGAGCCGTCGGTCCAGGTTAACGGGGGAGCGGGACCGCCCGCTCCCCCTCGCGCAGGTCGGCGACGTGCGTGGCGAGCCACTCGGGGAAGTCCTCCAGCCCGCTGAGCACGACGTCGGCGCCGGCCTCGAGCAGGGCGGCGGTGTCGTGCGCGCCGGTGGGGACCGCCACCGACACCGCGCCGGCGACCGCGGCCGCGCGCACGTCGCCGGGGTGGTCGCCGACGTAGGCCGTGGCCCCCAGCTCGGCCAGCCGCACCCCCTTGCGCTCGGCGAACAGGTCGCCGGCGACGTCGCCGGCGGCGACGGCGCCGTCCAGGCCCGCCACCGCCAGGACGCGGTGCACGTTCGGGGTGTGCTTGGCGCTGACGACGACGCTGCGCCCGCCGTGCGCGGCGGGCGCGGCCAGCGCCGCGGCCGCGGCCGGGTAGGCGCGCACCGAGTCGACCCCCAGCGACGGGTACAGCTCGCGGTAGCGGGCCGCCAGCGCCTCCACCCGCTCCGGCGGGGTCCCGGGGGCGAGCCCGGCCAGGATCAGCTCCAGGGGCATCCCGGCGTAGGGGCGGGTGTCGGCGGCCGTCACCGCGACGCCGACCTCGGCCAGCACCGCGCGCAGCGTCGCGGTGATCCCCTCGCTGGAGTCGACCAGCGTCATGTCCAGGTCGAAGCCCACGACCGGGACCCCGGTCGGCGCGGACGGCGGGGCGGGGTCGGACGCGCGGGTCATGGGCCGACCCTACGTGCCGGACCCCGGCGGACCGGCGGTGATCTCCCGGTGAGAGGCTGCCGGGGCCGGTTGCGCGCCCCCGGTGGCTGCGCGAAGGTCACGGGTGCGGTACGGGGGCGCCAGGCCGGTCCACGTCCCGCACGGACGATCGCTGACGAGGAGAAGGCATGGCTGACTACACGCTTCCGGATCTGCCCTACGACTACTCCGCGCTCGAGCCCCACATCTCCGGGGCGATCATGGAGCTGCACCACGACAAGCACCACGCCACCTACGTGGCGGGGGTGAACACGGCGCTGGAGAAGCTGGCCGAGGCCCGCGAGAAGAACGACCTCGCGACGGTCAACCTGCACGAGAAGAACCTCGCGTTCAACCTCGGCGGCCACGTGAACCACTCGGTGTTCTGGCCGAACCTGTCCCCGGACGGCGGGGACAAGCCGACCGGTGAGCTGGCCGCGGCGATCGACGCGGACTTCGGCTCCTTCGACGGGTTCCGGGCGCACTTCGCCGCGACCGCGCTGGGCATCCAGGGGTCCGGCTGGTCGATCCTGGCCTGGGACTCCATCGGGCAGAAGCTGCTCAACGTCCAGCTGTACGACCAGCAGGGCAACCTGGCCCTCGGCCTGGTCCCGATCGTGGTGCTCGACATGTGGGAGCACGCCTTCTACCTGGACTACAAGAACGTGAAGCCGGACTACGTCAAGGCGTGGTGGAACGTCGTGAACTGGGCCGACGCCCAGGCGCGCTTCGACCGCGCGCGCACGCAGACGAACGGCCTCATCGTCCCCTGACCCGCGGGTCGGACGGCTGAGCCGGGGGGCGGGACCGGGACCGGTCCCGCCCCCCGGCGCGTCAGGGCCCGGGCAGGTGGTGCTCCAGCTCGGCCAGCAGGGCCCGCGCGGCGGCCGAGGCGCCGTCACCGGCGTGCAGCACGTAGGTGCGGCGGGCCGGGCCGTCGGTGACGGCCAGGGCGTGCAGGTCCCCGGCGCGGGCCAGCGCCGAGGTCGGCAGCAGCGCGGTCCCCACGCCGGCGCGCACCAGGTCCAGCAGCAGGGCCAGGTCGTCGGTCTCGACGACGACGTCGCGGGTGAGGCTGGCGGCGGTGAACGCCTCGTCCGTCTGGCGGCGCCCGCCGGTCCCGCCGGGGAAGTCGACGCACGGGCGGGCGGCGACGTCCCGCAGCCGGACCCGCCGCCGCGCCGACCACGGGTCGTCGGCGCGCACGACCGCGACGTGCCGCTCGACGGCCAGCAGCCGGCTGCCCACCCCCGTGGGGGGCTCGGACAGCGCGAACCCGGCGAAGCCGACGTCGAGGGAGCCGTCGGCGACGGCGGCCAGGGTGACGTCGCTGCTGCGCACGCTGACGGTCGTCCGCACGCCGGGGTGGCGGCGCCGCAGCCCGGCCAGGACGTCGGGCAGCCGCAGGTCCGGCAGCGTGGGGATCGTCCCGATCCGCAGCCGGCCGGCGACCGCGCCACCGGCGGCCACGACGTCGGTGCGCATCCGGTCGAGCTCGGCCAGCACCGTGCGGGCGCGCGGCAGCAGGGCCGCCCCGGCGGGCGTCAGCCGCACGCGCCGGCTGGTCCGGTCGAACAGCCGGGTGCCGAGCTCGGCCTCGAGGGTGGCGACCTGGTGGCTCAGGGCGGACTGCGCGACGCCGAGGTCCGCGGCGGCGCGGGTGAAGTGCAGGCCGTCGGCCACCGCGAGGACGCAGTGCAGCTGCCACGGGGTCACGGCCCGACACTAATCGCCGTCCGCGATCGATCGGGGCGCTTCGATCGCTTGGACAGGTCCGGTCGCGGACGGTCACGATGACCCGGTGCTGACCCGACCCCTGCTGCTGCTGATGGCCGTGACCACCGGGCTCGCCGTGGGCGGGAACTACGTGAACCAGCCGCTGCTGGACACCATCGCCGGCGACCTCGGCGTCGGGGACGGCGCGGCCGCGGCCCTGGTGACGGTCGCGCAGGTCTCCTACGGCCTGGGCCTGCTGCTCGTCGTGCCGCTGGGGGACCTGCTCGAACGCCGCCGGCTGCTGGTGACGCTGGCCCTGCTGGCCGCGGCCGGGCACGCGGTGTGCGCCGTGGCGCCGAGCTACCCGGTGCTCGTGGTCGGGACCGCGGTCGCCGGGACGTTCTCGGTCGCCGCCCAGATCCTCGTCCCGTTCGCGGCCGAGCTGGCCGAACCGGGCCGCGAGGGCCGCGCGGTGGGCGCCGTCATGAGCGGGCTGCTCATCGGGGCGCTGCTGGCGCGCAGCGTCTCCGGGGCCCTGGCCGAGGTCGTGGACTGGCACGCCCCGTACGCCCTGGTCGCGCTCGGGCTGCTCGTCATCGCCCTCGTGCTGCGGCGGCGGCTGCCGCGCAGCGAGCCCACCGCCGCGGGCGGCTACCGGGCCACGCTGGCCTCCACCGCGCGGCTGGTCGGCGAGCTGCCGCGGCTGCGCACCCGCGCCCTGCTCGGCGGGCTGGGCTTCGCCGGCGTCTCGGTGCTGTTCGCGACGACCACGTTCCTGCTGGCCGGTCCCGCCTTCGGGCTGTCGGAGCTGGCGATCGGGCTGGTCGGGCTCGCCGGGGTGGCGGGGGCGTCGATGGCGACGCTGGCCGGGCGGATGGCCGACGCCGGGCGCGGGCAGCTCGCCACCGGCCTGGGCGCCGTCGGCCTCGTGCTGACCTGGGGCCTGCTCGGGCTGTCGAGCTCGCCGTGGCTGACGTCGCTGCTGCTGTTCGTCCTCGGCTTCGGCCTGGCCGACATGTTCCTGCAGGCCGTGCACGTGTCCAACCAGAACGTCGTCTACCCGCTGCGCCCGGACGCCCGCGCCCGGATCAACTCCGTGTACATGACGACGTACTTCGCCGGCGGGGCGCTCGGCTCGGCCGTGGGGTCGGCCGCGTGGGGGGCGGGCGGCTGGCCCGCGGTGAGCGCCGCGGGCGCGGGCCTGGGGCTGCTGACGGTCCTGGTGTGGCTGCTCGACCTGCGCCGGGAGCGGGCCGAGCGCCCGCTCAGCCCCGCCGTCGCCGGTAGCCGATGACGCCGCCGACGCCGCCGACGACGAGGACGGCGGCGATCCCGGCCGCGATGAGCGTGCGGTCGCCCTCGGAGTCGACCGCGGTGGCCGGGTCGACCGTCGCGGGGGTCGTCGCGGGGGCGTCGGTCGACTGCGAGGCGGTCGCCGAGGGGGTCGCTGCGGGGGTGGCCGCGCCGGAGGCGGTGAAGGAGAAGGTGCCCGAGATCGGGTGCCCGTCGGAGGACGTCACGCGCCACTGCACCTCGTAGGTGCCCGCGGGGCGCTCGCCGGTGAGGGCCGTGGTGATCTCCGTGTCGACGATCCGCGGGTCGCCGGTGGAGACGACCGACCCGTCCGGGGCGGTCACCCGGACCTGCGTGCCGAGCGCGACCGGGGTCGAGGACATCGTCATCACGACCTGCTCGGGGGCCACCTCGACCACGGCGCCGTCGGCGGGGTCGGTGGATTCCAGGCGGTCGTGGGCCGCGGCGGGGGCCGCGGTCAGCAGCGGGGCGCCGAGGCTCAGCAGGCCCCCGGCCAGCGCGAGGGCGGTGGTGCGCGACCCCCTCCGGGTGCGGGCCCGGGGGCGGGGGGCGGGACGGGACGCGCGGGTCGGCGAGGAGGTCGGCGGGGAGGTCGGCACGCCCCACAGGGTACGGAGCGCCGCCGGTGCGGTTCCGGGGGTCGCCTCCGCAACGTCCCACCCGCCGCTTGACGCGACGCCTGGTAGCCGCTTGGCTGCACCCCGTCGTCGGGCGTCACCGAAAGTCACAGGCGTTCCACTTCTCGTCATTGCCCGTGCTTTCGCCACCAGGAGGCCACCGTGGTCGCCCGACGTCCGCTCACCACCTCGGTCCTCGCGACGGGAGCAGGGCTCCTCCTCGCCGTCGCGCCCGTCCTGCCCGCGACCGCCGCGAGCGCCGCCCCCGTCCCCGCCGCGCCCGCCGCCGCGCCCGCCACCGGCCCGGCGGCCTACGCCGACGGCCACTACGTCGTCACGCTCGCCCAGGACCCCATCGCCCGGTACGACGGGTCGCTGCCCGGCATCCCCCGGCTGAAGTCGGCCACCGGTGACGTCGACCTCGGCCGCTCCACGACCCGGCGCTACCGCGACCTGCTCGTGCAGGCCCAGACGGAGGCCGCCGAGGTCGTCGGCGCGACCGTCGAGCAGCGGTACACCGTGGCGCTCAACGGGTTCAGCGCCGAGCTGACCGCCGCCCAGGCCGCGAAGCTGGCCACCACCGCCGGGGTCGTCTCGGTCACCCGCGACACCACGCGGCACCTCGCCACGACGGACACCGCCACCACCACCACCACCGCCGCCACCGGGACCCCCGCCGCCGGGACCGGCACCGCGACGACCCTGGCCGCGCCCGCCGCGCCCGCCCCCGCGGGGACCACCGCCGCCTACCTCGGCCTCACCGGCCCCCGCGGGGTCTGGCAACGGCTCGGCGGCCCCGCCGCCGCCGGCAAGGGCGTCGTCGTCGCCGACCTCGACACCGGCCTGTGGCCCCAGCACCCCTCCGTGGCCGCCGCGTCCCCGCTCACCGCCTCGGCCCCCGCCGGCGACCCGCTGCGCGCCCGCCGCGAGGGGTCCACGATCCGCATGCTCAAGGCCGACGGCGGCACCTACACCGGGGTCTGCGAGACCGGTGAGCAGTGGACCGCCGCGGACTGCTCCACGAAGGTCGTCGGGGCCCGCACCTTCAGCACCGGGTACACCTCGGTGTACGCCCTCGGCGAGGAGGAGTTCGCCTCCGCCCGCGACAGCGACGGCCACGGCACCCACACCGCGACCACCGTCGCGGGCCGCACCGGCGTCCCCGCCACCATCGGCGGGCAGTCCTACGGGACCGTCAGCGGCATCGCGCCCGCCGCCTCGCTGGCCGTCTACAAGGTCTGCTGGACCGACGACCAGGGCGTCAACGGCTGCCAGACCTCCGACCTCGTGGCCGCCATCGACCAGGCCGTCGCGGACAACGTCGACGTCATCAACTACTCCATCGGCACCGACCCCTCCGCCGACCCCGCCGACCCGGTGGAGGCCGCGTTCCTCGTCGCCGCCTCCGCCGGCATCGTCGTGGCCGCCTCGGCCGGCAACTCCGGCCCGGCCGTCTCGACCGTCGACCACCAGAGCCCGTGGGTCACCACCGTCGCCGCCGGCACGTCGGTGCTGCGCGAGGGGACCGTGGTCCTGGACGACGGCACGAAGCTCGTCGGGGCGCGGCTGGCGCAGGAACCGCTCCCGCCCGCCCCCGTCGTGCTCGGGTCCGCGGCGCGGATCCGCCAGGCCCCCGCCGACGACGCGGACAAGTGCCTCGACGGCTCCCTGGACCCGGCCAGGGTCAGGGGCAGGATCGTGGTCTGCGAACGGGCCCTCACCGCGCGCGTCGCGAAGTCCGCCGAGGTCGCCCGCGCCGGCGGGGTCGGGATGATCATCTACAACCCGGTCCCGAACTCCCTGGAGCCGGACGCGCACGCGGTGCCCACCGTGCACCTCGACACCGCCCAGGGCGAGGCCCTCCTGGCCCACGTCCGCTCCACCCGGAACCCGACCGCCTCCTTCCAGCCGGGCAACACCTCCGGCACCGCGACGGTCACCCCGCAGGTCTCGGCGTTCTCCTCGCGCGGGCCGGCGATCGTGCAGGACGGCGACGTCCTCAAACCCGACCTGACCGCCCCCGGGTCGGGCATCGTCGCCGGGTACTCCCCGGTGGCCCGCCGCGCCGGCGGCGACCCGGTCGGTGACCTGTTCGCCCCCGAGTCCGGCACGTCGATGTCGGCCCCACACGTGGCCGGGCTCGCGGCCCTGTACGTCGCGGCGCACCCCGAGTTCACGCCCGCGATGGTGAGGTCGGCGCTCATGACGACCAGCCGGGACCTCCTGACCGCCGACGGCCGCCCCGACCGCGACGCCTTCGGCGGCGGCGCCGGGTTCGTCGACCCGGTCCGGATGCTGGACCCCGGCCTCGTCTACGACGCCACCCCCGTCCAGTGGCTGAGCTACCTCGAGGGCGCCGGCGTCGCCACCGGAACGGGGGTGCCCGCGATCGACCCCAGCGACCTCAACCAGCCGTCCATCGCCGTCGCCGACCTCGTCGCGACCCGCACCGTGACCCGCACCGTCACCGCCACCACCGCCGGCTTCTACCTCGCCCGGGCCGACGTCCCGGGGTTCGACGTCCAGGTCCAGCCCAGCGTGCTGAACCTGCGGGCCGGCCAGAGCGCGCAGTTCCGGGTGACGTTCACCCGCACCACCGCCGAACCCGGGACGTGGGCGCAGGGGGCGCTGACCTGGACCGGCGGCGCGAACCAGACCGTCCGGTCCCCGGTCGCCCTCAAACCCCTCGCGACCGGGCCCGTCCCCGCTGAGCTCGCCGCGCCGAACGACGGGGCCGGCAGCGTGCGCGGCACCGTCCTGGCCGGTACCGACGGCACCCTGGACCTGCGCCCGTCCGGCCTGGTCGCCGGGCGCGTGAACGCCGGCCGCGTCGGCGTGCAGCGGGTCGTGGAGTTCCCCGTCACGATCCCCGAGGGCACCGCGTTCACCCGGTTCGACCTGACCGGGGACGCCGGGACCGACCTCGACCTGTACCTGTACACCGAGTTCGGTGAGCTCGTCGGCGCCTCCACCTCCACCACGGCCACCGAGCGGATCGACGGGTACGTCCAGCCCGGCCGGCACGTCCTGCAGGTCGTCGGGTTCACCGGGGCGCCGGGCACGACCTCCATCGGCTACCGCCTCACCCGGTTCGTGGTGCCCGAGGGGGCCCGCGGCGGGCGGTTCACCGTCCAGCCCGACCCGCTGCCGCTGACGCAGGGCCGCCCGGCGACGTACACGGCGTCCTGGTCCGGGCTCAAGCCCGGCACCCGCTACCTCGGGACGGTCGGGTACGGCGAGGGCGAGGAGCGGACGGTCGTCTCGGTCGGCTGACCCGTCCGTGCGAGCATGGGGCCGTGCAGCAGGCCCCGCAGCGGAAACCGCAGCCCACGAACACCGGCGCCCTCGGCGGGGTGATCGCCTCGGTCGCCGGGCTGGTCGTCTCCCTCGCGCTGGCCCCGGTCGGGGTGGTGATCGGGGCCGTCGTCCTGGTGCTGGGGCTGCGCGCCCTGCGCGGCGGGCACCCCGACCGCGGCTGGTGGACCGCGGCGACCGCGCTGGCGGCGCTGTGCCTGGCCTCGGGGGTGTTCGGCACCGCCGTGGGCCTGCAGGCGGCCCTGGCGTGAGCGGCCCCGGCACCGACGAGGCGCCCCTCATCGTCAGCGCGGTCGTGGACGGCCCCACGCAGACCGGGTGGGACGCGTTGCGCCGCGAGTTCTTCCCGCCCGAGCGGAACCAGCTGGCCGCCCACCTCACGGTGTTCCACGCCCTGCCCGGCGACGCGGCCGGCGAGGTGTGCGACGCCGTCCGCGACGCCTGCCGGCGCCCCGCCCCGCACGGTGAGGTGGTGTCCGTGCGGTCCCTGGGCCGCGGCGCCGCCCTCGTCGTGGAGTGCCCCGGGCTGGGGGAGGCGCGCGCCCGGATCGCCCGGGCCCTCGCCGGGCGGCTGACCCGGCAGGACGAGCAGGGTTTCCGGCCGCACGTGACCGTGCAGAACTTCGTCGACCCGGCCACCGCCCGCGCCACCGTGGCCGACCTGACCGCCGGGTTCGCGCCCCGGGCGTTCACGGTGACGGGGCTGGCGGTGTTCCGCTACCGCGGCGGGCCGTGGGAGCCGTTCGAGGAGTTCGCCTTCGACTGAGGCCCGGCGTCCACCGGTCCTCCCGGCGCAGACTCTGTCCCGCCGTCCGGCACCTACCCGTCGATCGACTATTCACTCAGTACGTACTCCCGGTGTACAGTCGCCGCATGTCCATGGCCGAGTTGCACCTGGCCCTCCTGTCCTCGGGGCCGGCGCACGGGTACGACCTCAAGCGCGAGTACGACGCGTGGTTCCCCGACGCCAAACCCCTGCCGTTCGGGCAGGTGTACTCGACCCTGGGTCGGCTGGCCCGTGACGGTCTGGTCGAGGTGGTCGAGACGCGTTCGGAGGGGGGCCCCGAACGCACCGTCTACACGATCACCGTTGCGGGCCGGGAACGGCTCCAGGCGTGGCTCGCAGAGCCCGCACCGCCCACGGCGACGGGCACGGAAGACCTGGTGCGCAAGGCGATCGTCGCTCTGCGCACCAGCGGCGGCGTCAGCTCGGTCGTGGCCGAGCAGCGCACCGCCCACCTGCGGACGATGCGGGCCCTGTCCGCCGCGCCCTCGGACGGCGGCGACCTCGGCGCCCGGCTGGCCCGGCGCTACGCCGTCCTGCACCTCGACGCCGACCTGCGCTGGCTCGACGAGGCGGCCGCCGCCCTCGGCGAGGCCGCACCGACCACCCCCGGAGGGCAGTCATGACCCGTACCGACGCGACGATCCCGCTCACCCTGCGCGGGGTCGGGCACGCCTACACGCGAACACCCGCCTTGCGGCAGGTGTCGCTGCAGGTCGAACCCGGGGAAGTGGTGGCGATCACCGGCCCCAGCGGGTGCGGCAAGTCCACCCTGCTGCACGTCGCCGCCGGTCTGCTGGTGCCGCAGACCGGGGACGTCACCCTGCTGGGCCAGGACCTGCGCGCGCTCGACGAGTCCCGGCGCGCGGTGCTGCGGCGCCGGGAGGTCGGCATCGTCCTGCAGTACGGCCAGCTCGTGCCCGACATGACGCTCGAGGACAACGTCGCCCTGCCCCTGCTGCTCGACGGAGGGGAGGTCGCCGCGTCCCGCACGGCGGCCCGAGCAGCCCTGGCGACGGTCGGGCTCGAGCAGGCCGGGCTGGCCGTACCGCAGGAACTCTCCGGCGGCGAGGCGCAACGCGCAGCGGTGGCCCGCGCCCTGATCACCTCACCGCGCATCGTCTTCGCCGACGAACCCGTCGCGAGCCTCGACGCGGTCACCGGGCAGGACGTCCTGGACCTGCTGCTGGGCGTCGCGCGGCGCGACGGGGGCGCGGTCGTGCTGGTGACCCACGACAACACCGCCGCCGCGATGGCCGACCGCGAGATCCGCCTGCGGGACGGGAACGTCGAGCGCGAATCGGTGCTGCGGTGAACGCCGTCCAGACCCCGGCCCGGCGGTCGGCCCTCACCGTCGAGGCCGTGCGGTCGATGACCACCGTGCGCTCCCGGGTCGATCGGGTCCGCGCCCGGGCGACGACCGCCTCGTCGGCCGGCATCGGCGTGGCCCTGCTCATCGCCGGGTCCGTCCCGACGGTGCAGGACACCGTCTTCACCGGAACCTCGTACTGGACCGACGCCGACGGCCGGCAGTTCAGCGAGGACACGTTCGAGGCCGCCGGCGGGCTGGCCCCGTTCCTGGCCCAGCCCGGCCTGCGCCCGGGGTTCGTGGTCGCCGCTGTCCTGCTGGTCCTGCCGTTCCTGGCTCTGGCCGTGCAGGCCCTGCGGGTGGGGCAGGTCGTCGAGGACCGCCGAGCCCGGCAACTGCTGATCGCCGGGGCGACGGCGGCGGACCTGCGCCGGTTGCGCACCGCCCGCACCACCGCCGCCTTCCTGCGCGGTGGACTGGCCGCCGGCCCGCTGTACCTGCTGCTGTGGCTCGTGCTGGGGTTCGCCCTGCCCGCGGGGTACCGGATGCTGCCTCCCCTCCACTGGGCGATGCCGTTGGTCTGGCTGGCCACCATCGCCGTCCTGTGGGTGCTCGCCCGCGTCCTGGGGTTCACCGCCTTCCGTCGCCAGGACGTCCTGGTCTGGCAACGCACCGGCGCGGCTCCCACGGTTCCGTCGCGGATGTTCGTGCTGCTGACCGCCGTGTCCGGTGCCGTCCTCCTGCTGGTCTCACCGGCCGTCGGCGGGCAGGTGGCCGACGACGTGCTGTTCCCCGTCGTCCTCGTGGTGGCCCTGATCCTGTTCGTGCTCGCGGTGGGGGCCGGGGTCGCCCGGTCCTCGGTCGGGATCTTCCGCACGCGCGACGCCCCGGCGGAGACGTACGGGCGCCGCCGTCGCGCGGTCCGCGGACGCGGTGACGCCGCAGCGAGCCTGCTGGCCGACGCTCAACGGCGGGGCAGCACCACCGCTGTGACGGGGGTTGCCGGGGTCCTGTTCTTGTGCGGGCTCTCCTTCGGCGTCGAGGCGGCGTTGGCGGCCGGGACCCTGATGGACGAGAACTACACCTCCGACGATCTCCGCTTCTACCTCGGGGGAACGGCCCTGGCCGCAGCGGTCGGCCTCGTCGCCGCGGTCGTCGCGATCGCCGCGCTGGTGCTGAGCCTCACCGACCAGCTCCTGGGGAACCGGCGAGCCGTGGCCTCCACGGCGGCCCTGGGGGTGCCGACCTCGCGCCTCGTGCGTGTCCAGGCGCTGTCGCTGCTGCGCACCGCGGTCCCGGTGACCTCGATCGGCGTCCTCGTCTCCTCCCTGCCCTACTCGGCCCTCATGCTCGGGTGGCCCGTCCGGGAGTCCGCCACGTGGTGGGCCGCGCTCCTGCCGCTGGCCGTCGCCGTCCTGGTCGCCGCCGCGATGACCTGCGCCTGCTTCGTGCTGGCCCGTGCGTTGTCCGGCCGGGTTCGCGCCGCGGCCGCGTTGGAGAACCTGAGGGTCCCGTGAGCAGCGGCGCGCAGCAGGTCCCCACCGTTCCCCCCGTCGTGGTGGAACTGCCCGTCGACCCGACCGGTCCGGCCCTGGCTCTCGTCGTCCACCGGTTGCGCGCCGCGGCTCACCGCGGGGAAGTCGTCGTCGACCTCACCCGGACCCGGCGCAGTTCGCCCGGGATCCGTCGAGCCCTGACGGCCCTGCGCCGCGAGGCTGCCCGTCGCGGGTGCTCGTGGACGTTCAGGGGAACGTTGCCGTCGGACGACGAGGGCCCACCCGCGGCGGGCCGGAACCGAGGGTGAGGCGTGGTGCGGTGCGGCGGACGCTGAGCGGACCGGTCGCCACCGCCGTGGTGCTGCTCGCGGTGGCCGGGTGCAGCACCCCGGACGAGTTGCCCGCACCAGCTGGGGACGCGGCGGGGCAGGGGCGGAGCTGGGTGCTGCACCCGGTCCAGGAGCGGCAGGAGCTGCCGCCGGTGAGCGGCACCACCGCTGACGGAGCCACGGTCGACGTCACCGCTCTGCGTCCGGGCGTGGTGGTGCTGAACACCTGGTACGCCGGGTGCGCGCCCTGCCGCGGGGAAGCCCCGGTCCTGCAGGCCGCCTCCGAGCGGTACGCCGACGCCGGGGTCCACGTCGTCGGGATCAACGTCCGCGACAGCTCCCCGGCGGTGGTCGCGAACTTCCAGGAGCGCCACGGGGTGACCTACCCCAGCATCCTCGACACCGAGGGGCAGGCGGCGCTGGCGCTGCGGGGGTTCGCTCCCGGCGCCACACCCGTCACCGTCGTCGTGGACCGGCAGGGACGGGTGGCCGCCCGGGTCGCCGGTGAGGTCGACGCCTCGGTCCTGGACGGGCTGATCGAGGACGTGCTGGCAGAGGAGACCTCGATCGCTCCGGCGCCGGCGCCGGGGCCGTAGTCCGTGGGTGGACCCGGTGGCGATTCACCGGGTCTGGATGACGACCGGGAAGTCGGTGCTGCCTGCGGCGACCACCTCGCCGGTCCAAGGATCTTCGAGGTGCCCGTCGTCCTCGGGATCGCAGCCGCGCAGGGCGCGGCCGCTGGGCAGGCGCAGCACCGGGCGGCTGGTTCCAGCCGGCTCGACGACTCGGACGTCGACGACTCGCCCGTGAACACGCCGGCTGGTCTTCAGGTCGTGGTGGCTTTCGATGAGCCGCACCTGGCCCTCGGAGTCCATGTGGCTGTTGCAGTCGAAGGTGACGACGTCGTCGCGTTCGACGGTCGGGCCGCAGCACTCGTGCTCCCAGCCACCCACCTCGACGGTGATCCTCACGAGTCCTCCCTCAGCGCCCCGGACCGCGCCGCGCCGCCGCGACGGCCGCGGGCAGCGCCGCGAGGACCGCGTCGACGTCGGCGTCCACCGACCCGGTGCCGAGGGTGAAGCGGACGGCCGTGCGGGCCAGGTCGGGGTCCATCCCCGTCGCGAGCAGGACGTGCGAGGCGTCCTCGGAGCCGGCGGCGCACGCCGAGCCGCTGGAGCAGACGATCCCGGCCGCCTCCAGCTCGGCCAGGACGGTCTCGCCGCCGACCCCGGGGAAGCAGAACGAGGCGTGCCCGGGCAGCCGCCGCGTCCGGTGCCCGGTCGGGCGGGCGCCCGGGACGGTCCCCAGGACGCCGTCGACGAGGCGGTCCCGCAGCGCGGTCAGCCGGGGGACCTCGACGTCGCGGGTGGTGGCCGCCAGGTGCAGGGCGACGGCGGTGCCGACGGCGGAGGCCACGTCCGTGGTCCCGGACCGGCGGCCGCGTTCCTGTCCGCCGCCGTGCAGCAGCGGGGCCAGCGGCACCGCGCCGCGCACCCACAGGAACCCCGCCCCGCGCAGGCCGCCGAACTTGTGCGCCGAGACCGACAGCGCGTCGACCCCCAGCGCCTGCACGTCGAGGTCGAGGTGCCCGGCGGTCTGCACGGCGTCGGTGTGGAACGGGACCCCCAGCGCGCGGCAGCGCGCCGAGACCTCCGCCAGCGGCTGCACCGTGCCGATCTCGTTGTTCGCGTGCATCACCGAGACCAGGGTCGTGTCCGGGCGCAGCACGGCGTCCAGGGCGTCGAGGTCCAGGACCCCGTCGGCGTCCACGCCCACCACGTCGACCGTGAAACCGCTGCCGCGCAGCGCGTGCGCGGTCTCCAGGACCGCGGGGTGCTCGATCGCGGAGACGACGACGTGCCGCCCGCGCGGGTTCGCGGTGGCGATCCCGGTGACCGCGAGGTTGTCCGCCTCGGTGCCGCCGGAGGTGAGAACGACCTCCCCGGGCCGGGCGCCGAGGACCTCGGCGATCGCACCGCGGGCCGCGTCGAGCCCGGCCTTCGCGGCCCGGCCGGCCTCGTGGGCGCTGGAGGGGTTGCCGGTGACCTGCGTCAGGTACGGCCAGACCGCCTCCAGCACCTCGCGGCGGGGCGGGGACGTCGCGGCGTGGTCGAGGTACGTCACGGGTTCACGGTGGTGTCGAGCCCGAGGTCGAGCGTGCGGGAGTTCTGCGTCAGCGCCCCCACCGAGACCAGGTCCACGCCCGTCGCGGCGATGGCGCGGACGGTGTCCAGGCGCACCCCGCCGCTGGCCTCGACCAGGGCGCGCGAGCGGGCCCGGACGGTCCGGACGCCCTCGGCGAGGTCGTCGAGGGTGAAGTTGTCGAGCATCACCACGTCGACGTCGGCGGCGAGCACGGCCTCGAGCTGGTCGAGGCGGTCGACCTCCACCTCGATCGCCGTGGTGTGCGGCACCGCGGCGCGCACCGACCGCAGCGCCGTCGTGACGTCCAGCCCGCTGCCCAGCAGGACGGCGAGGTGGTTGTCCTTGACGAGCACGGCGTCCGACAGCGACCAGCGGTGGTTGTGCCCGCCGCCGGCGCGCACCGCGGCCCGTTCGAGGGCGCGCAGCCCCGGGGTCGTCTTGCGGGTGTCGACGACCCGGGCGCCGGTCCCGGCGACCGCCTCGACGAAGGCGGCGGTGGTGGTCGCGACACCGGACAGGTGCTGGAGCAGGTTCAGGGCGATCCGCTCGGCGCGCAGCACGGCGTGCGCCGTCCCGCGGACGCGGCCGAGGGCGTCGCCGGTGTCGAACCGGGTGCCGTCGGCGGCGAGGTCGAGCAGCTCCAGCGACCCGCCGGTCAGGCGGGCCGCCTGCGTGAACGCCTCCCGGGCCGCGTCCGTCCCGGCCAGGACGCCGGGTTCGCGGGCGACGAGCCGGGCGTCGGCGACGGTCCCGCGCGGCAGCAGGGCCTCGCTGGTCACGTCCCCCCAGGGGGCGTCCTCGGCCAGGGCGAGCGCGACGACGTCGGCGGCGGTCCTCACGCGGTCCTCCGGAAGCTGCGGCGGGTGGGGCGGTGCGGGGTGCGCGGGTGGTCGCCGCGCGAGTGCGCGCCGAGGCTCTCGGTGCGGCGGGTCGCGGCCGCGACGAGCAGCTGCCCGGCGAGCACGAGGTTGGCGTCCTCCCGGTTCGCGCGGGGCACGTCGAGGTCGCCGGGCCGGATCTCGACGGGTTCCTCCTGCGGCGTGAGGAGCTTGGTCGCCACGGCCAGGCCGGCCTCGTCGCGCACCAGCCCGGCGTGCTCCCAGACCGCCGACTGCAGCTCCCGGCGGCTGAGGTGCGCGGCGAGCGGCAGCGCGGCGCCGGGGACCTCCACGACCTCCTCCGCGACCTCCTCCACGGCCTCCTCGTCGGCGAACCGCGCGGCGGCGGGCCCGCGGGCGATGTCGGCGACGACGTGGCCGCCGACGACGAGGGCCTCCAGCAGGGAGTTCGAGGCGAGCCGGTTCGCGCCGTGGACGCCGGTGCAGGCGACCTCACCGGCGGCCCACAGTCCCGGCAGCGAGGTGCGGCCGGCGGCGTCGGTGCGGACGCCGCCCATCCAGTAGTGCGCCGCGGGGG
Source organism: Kineococcus rugosus (assembly GCF_050871975.1). Taxonomy (NCBI): domain Bacteria; kingdom Bacillati; phylum Actinomycetota; class Actinomycetes; order Kineosporiales; family Kineosporiaceae; genus Kineococcus; species Kineococcus rugosus. Next base: position 103,613 of record NZ_JBJLSJ010000010.1, read on the forward strand.
TCACCGGGACCGGGTCGGTCCCGGGGTCCAGGCCCGCGCGGGCGCACATCCGCGCGATGCCGGGGAACCGCTCGGCGAACGGGCGGCCCAGCGCGGCGGCCACCCCGGTCGCGTCCAGCCGGACCGGTTCGCCGCCGTGCTCGGACATGGCGGTGGCGATGGCCCGGGCGACGACGTCGCGGGGGGCGAGCTCGGCGCGCGGGTGGACCGCCGGCATGAAGCGGTGCCCGGCCGCGTCGAGCAGCACCGCGCCCTCGCCGCGGACGGCCTCGGACACCAGGAACGGCTCGGCCACGGCGGCGACCGTCGGGTGGAACTGGAAGAACTCCAGGTCGGCGACGAGGGCCCCGGCGCGGAAGGCGGCGGCCAGGCCGTCGGCGGTGGCGACGGCCGGGTTGGTGGTGCGGCTGTACAGCTGCCCGGCGCCGCCGGTGGCCAGGACGACGGCCTCGGCGCGCACCCGCAGCAGGTGGCCCGCTCCGGCGCCCTCGGTGAACTCCGCGCCCACGACCCGGCCGTGCTCGGTGAGCAGCCCGAGCAGGAACGCGTCCTCGTGGACCGAGACGTCGCTGCGCCGCACGGCGCCGGCGAGCGCCCGGGAGATCGCGGCCCCGGTCCGGTCCCCGCCGGCGTGCAGGACGCGGGACGTGGTGTGCGCGGCCTCCAGGCCCAGCGCCCACTCCCCGGTGCGGCCCCGGTCGAAGTCGACGCCCCGTTCGGCCAGGACGCGCACGGCCCCGGGGCCCGCCGCGCACAGCGCCCGCACCGCGGCGGGGGAGGACAGCCCGGCCCCGGCGGCGAGGGTGTCGGCGACGTGCGCGTCGACGTCGGCGGCGTCGACCGCGGCGGCGACGCCGCCCTGGGCGTAGCGGGTGCTGCCGTCCCCGAGGGCCGTCTTGGTGGCCAGCACGACCCGTCCGGTCCGGCTCGCCCCCAGCGCCGCGGTCATCCCCGCGACGCCGGCCCCGACGACGAGGACGTCGGTGCGCAGTTCCCGGGTGGGCGGGGGTTTCACGCGCCCACCGCCAGCATCCGCTCCACCGCCGTGCGCGCGTGCGCCGCGACGCCGGCCGGGACGCTCACCCGGTTCACGACGCGGCCGGCGACGAGCGACTCCAGCACCCAGGCCAGGTACGCGGGGTGGATGCGGTACATCGTCGAGCACGGGCAGACGACGGGGTCCAGGCACTCGATCGTGAGGTCGGGGCGGGTGTCGGCCAGCCGGCGGACCATGTTGATCTCGGTGCCGATGGCGAACGCCGTCCCGGCGGGCGCGGCGTCGACGGCGAGCTGGATGTACCGGGTGGAACCGGCCTCGTCGGCGGCGTCGACGACCTCCATCGGGCACTCGGGGTGCACGACGACCCGGACGTCGGGGTTCTTCGCGCGGGCCTGCGCGATCTGGTCGACGGTGAACCGCTGGTGCACCGAGCACCACCCGCGCCACAGCACGACGCGGGCGTCGCGCAGGGCCTCGGCGGTGTTCCCGCCGCGGGGTTTGCGCGGGTCCCACAGCGGCATGACGTCGGTGGGCACCCCCATCGCCTTGGCCGTGTTCCGGCCCAGGTGCTGGTCGGGGAAGAACAGGACGCGCTGCCCGCGCTCGAAGGCCCACTCCAGCACCTCGCGGGCGTTGGAGCTGGTGCAGACGATCCCGCCGTGCTCGCCGCAGAAACCCTTCAGGTCCGCCGCGGAGTTCATGTACGTCACGGGGATCACGGGGACCTTCCCGTCGGCGTCGGGTTCGGTCCCGTACAGCGCCTCGAGCTGTTCCCAGCAGGCCTGCACGGCGTCGATGTCGGCCATGTCGGCCATCGAGCACCCGGCGGCGAGGTTGGGCAGGATGACGGGCTGGTCGTCGGTGGTGAGCAGGTCGGCGGTCTCGGCCATGAAGTGGACCCCGCAGAACACGACGAACTCGGCCTCGGGGTGCTGCTGGGACTGCTGGGCCAGCTGGAAGGAGTCGCCCACGAAGTCGGCGTACCGGACGATCTCGTCGCGCTGGTAGGCGTGCCCGAGGATCGTGACGCGGGAGCCGAGGGTCTCCTTCGCGGCGCGGATGCGCCGGTCGAGCTCGTCGGCGGGCAGCAGCCGGTACTGCGCCGGGATCTGCTGCTGCACCGGCGACCCGGCCGGGACGGGGTCCTGCCGCGAGGCGCCCGCGCCGTAGGTGGGTTCGGGCAGCGGCCGGCCCGGGACGGCGTCGAACTGCCAGGGCGCGGTGGGCAGGTCGGGGTCGCAGGTGCTGTCCGCCCCACCCGGGGCGCGGGTGAGCAGCTCGATCTGGGTGGGGACGGACGCCATCGTGCAGCCTTCTCTCGGGAGTTCTTCTGCGGGGGTTCCTGCTCACGCCCGGTGGACGTGCCCGGAGGGCTCAGGCGAGCGGACCGGCGGACAGCAGCGGACCGGCGGACCCCTCGGGGACCACGGCCCGGTACAGCTTCGGCGGGCGGTGCCGGCCGCCGGTCTGGCGTTCGCCCGTCTCGACCACGGTGCCCGAAGCCTCCACCTGGCGGCGGAAGTTCGCGGGGTCGAGCGGGCGCTGCAGCACCGCCTCGTGCACCTCGCGCAGCTGCGCGAGGGAGAACTGCTCGTCGAGGAAGTGCTGGGCGACGTGGGCGTGCTGGACCTTCGTCCGCAGCCGCCACAGCGCGTACTGCACGACCTCGTCGTGGTCGAACGCCAGCCCGTGGCAGTCGTCCGCGGAGGTCCAGCGGACGTTCTCGCCCTCGACGGCGGCGGCGGCCTCGTGGTTGCGCACCAGGGCCGAGTACACGACGGAGACGACGCGCTGGCCGGGGGAGCGGTCCGGGCGGCCGAACGTGTAGAGCTGCTCCAGGTAGCTGGGGCGCAGCCCGGTCGTCTCGGCCAGCGTGCGCCGGCCCGCGCCGCTGAGGCTCTCGTCGGTGCGCACCCACCCCCCGGGCAGCGCCCACCGGTCCCCGAACGGGTCCCGCGTCCGGCGCACGAGCGGCAGGTGCACGCGCACGGCGCCGTCGCGGTCGGGCAGCAGCGCGAAGATCACCGTCGACACCGCGACGAGGATCGCCTGCTGGGACGTGCTCATGGGAACTCGGGACCCCGGATCAGTAAGGGTGGTTCTGACAACAACTGGTCGCCGAGAACTGTAGGGCCCCTGGCCCCGTCGTCACAAGCCGTCGGCCGCCCCCAGCCGCAGGTGCTGCCAGGTGCCCGCCGCGGCGAGCCGGGCGAGCAACCCCGTCGCCACCGGCAGGTCCGGCAGGTGCACGACGCCCGCGCGGGCCTCCCCGTGCGCCAGCGCCCGGGCCACCTCCGCCGTGACGGCCGCCGTGGCCCGCGTCTGCCGGCGCCCGGTCACCGCGCGCGCCGCGTGCTCGCCGGAGGCCGACCAGGCGTCGGCGCGGACGGTGAACACGTCCCCGCCGAGGTGGACCCGGCCCAGGGAGCGGGCCAGCGCCGAGCGCACCCGCCCGGACCCGCTCCACGGCGTGCGCCGCAGCAGCCCGAGGGTGCGCAGCGTCGCGGCGGCCGGCCGGGAGTCGAACGCCAGCCGGCTCGTCGTCCTCGCGCCCAGGGCCGCCGCGACGGCCGGGGCGTCGGCGAAGGCGAACTCCCGCGCCCGGCGCACCAGGACGGTCCCGCCGGGACCGGGCAGGTGGACGGTCGCGTCCGGGGCGGCGGGTGCGGAGTCCAGCAGGGAGTCCACGGTCCAGCGCACCGCCGCCGGGCCGTGGCGCTCGGCCGCGCCGAGCAGGACGGTGATCTCCACGCGCACCGCGCCCCCGACCGCGGCCGCGGCCTCGTGCGCCAGCAGGTTGCTCGCCCCGGGAGCCAGGCCCACCGACAGGACGCCGGTCGCGCCGTGCTCGCGGGCCGTCGCGTCCAGGCCGGCCAGCCGGGCCAGGTGGGCGGGTGTGGCGCCGACGTCGACGAACCCGGCCCCGGCCTCCAGCAGCGCCCGCGCGGCGGCGACCGGGCCCTCCACGGTCAGCACCGCCACCCGGGCCCCGCGCGCGAGGCGGCGCACGGCCGCGGGGTCGTCGAGGTCGGCCGCGCTCCACCGGGTGCCCAACCGGGCGGCCAGCTCGCGCAGCGGCCCCTCGCGCCGGCCCACCAGGACCACGTCGCGGCCGAACTCCGGCGCCAGCGCCCCGGCCACCCGCGACCCGACCGCACCCGACGCCCCCACCACCAGGATCTCATTCACTGTAGTGACGCTACAGCGAGCGTAGGGTGGAACCCGTGCCCACCCGGACCGAGAAGGCCCGCGCCACCCGCCGTCGGGTGCTCGACGCCGCCTGCCAGCTGTTCACCGAGCGCGGCTACGGGGCCACCAGCGTCCGGCGGATCGCCGCCGCGGCCGGGGTCGCCGAGCAGACCGTCTACTTCACCTTCGGGACCAAGGCCGCGGTCCTGGCCGGGGTCCTGGACGTCGCCGTCGCCGGGGACGACGCCGACGTCCCCACGCTCGAGCGCCCCTGGGCGCGCGCGGTGCTGGCCGAACCCGACCCCCGGCGACAGCTGCACCTGCAGGCCGCCGGTGCCGCCGACGTGCTGGCCCGCGTCGCCGGCTCCCTGCAGGTGCTGCGCGCCGCCGCCGACGCCGACCCCGCCGCCGCCGAGCTGCTGACCCGGAACGAGGCCCAGCAGCGCACCGTGCAGCGCGCCTTCCTCGCCGCCCTGGCCGGCAAGGCGACCCTGCGCCGCGACCTCGACCGCGCCGTCGACGTCGCCACCACGGTCCTGTCCGACCACAGCTGGCGAAGGCTCGCGGCGGCCGGCTGGAGCGGGCCGGACTGGGTGGGTCTCAGCGCCGGGGTGCTCGCCGCCGACCTCCTGGGAACCCCTCCGGGAACCTCCCCGCGAACTCCCGGGTGATTCGGGGTGACAACCCCGGCCCACCGGTCGTACCGTCGAAGGACACGGGAAGGAGGTGGTCCGACACATGGTTTCTCATCGGACGCGTGAGGTGGCTGCCCGCTAGCAGCTGCGTGACAGGACGCGGACCGCTCTGGTCGCCCCGCGCAGCGCGGCGAATCCACGGCAGTCACCGGGTCCCCGGGTGCCGGACCGTCCAGCCGGCCCACCCCGCAGGTCGTCCGACCGGCGGAGGTGGAAGTGCCCGGGGGCTTTCCCCTGTCCGGGGACGACCACGGGAAGTTGTCCCGGACAACCACCTATCCTCGACGGCGTGAGTTCCGCCCCGGCCGCCCGCCGACGACTCCTCGCCGACACCACCCCGCTGCGCGAGGTCCCGGCCTTCCGGTGGCTGTGGATCGGGCAGTCGCTGGCCGGCATCGGCACCCAGCTCACCGTCGTCACCGTCGGGTTGCAGGTCTACGCCCTGACCTCCTCGACGTTCTCGGTCGGCCTGGTCGGGATCTTCGCGCTCGTGCCGCTCGTGGGCCTGGGGCTGTACGGCGGCTCCCTCGTCGACGCGCACGACCGGCGGCGGGTCGCCCTGATCGCCTCCCTCGCGCTGTGGGTGCTCGCCGTCGCGATCGCCGCCCAGGCCTGGTTCCACGTCGGGTCCGTGGAACTGCTCTACGCGCTCGTGGCCCTGCAGAGCGCCGCCTTCGCGGTCAACAACCCCGCCCGCTCCGCGATCGTGCCGGGCATCGTGCCGCGCGAGCTGCTGCCGGCCGCGAACGCGCTGTCCGGCACCACGAACGCCCTCGCGCTGACCCTCGGGCCGCTGCTGGCGGGTCTGCTCGTCGGGACGTGGGGGTTCCAGGCCGCCTACACCGTCGACGCCGTCACGTTCGTCGCCGCCCTCGTCGGCCTGCACCGGCTGCCCGCCATGCCGCCGGAGACCGCGCCCGGCGCCCACCGGCCGGGGGTGCGCTCGGTCCTGGAGGGCGTCCGGTTCCTCGGCACCCGGCCCAACGTGCGCATGACGTTCCTGGCCGACCTGTGCGCCATGGTGTTCGCGATGCCGCGCGTGCTGTACCCCGCGATCGCGGCCGCCGAGCTCGGCGGCGGGGCCCGCACCGTCGGGGTCCTCGGCGCGGGTTTCGCCGCGGGGTCGGTCCTGGCCGGGTTGTTCTCCGGGCCGCTGGGCGCCGTCCGCCGGCAGGGCGCGTTCGTCGTCGGCTGCATCGCCGTCTACGGCGCCGCGGTCGCCGCCTTCGGGGTGGTGCTCGTGCTCGCCCCCGACGGCGCCGGGTGGGCGCTGTGGCTGTGCGTCGCGCTGCTCGCGGTCAGCGGCGCGGCCGACGCGGTGAGCGCGGTGTTCCGCGGCACGATCCTGCAGGTCGCCACCCCCGACGCGCTGCGCGGCCGGTTGCAGGGCGTGTTCATCGTCGTCGTCGCCGGGGGGCCGCGGCTGGGCGACCTCGTCCTCGGCTCGGCCGCGAGCGCCGTCGGGGAGGCGTCGGCGGCGGTGGCCGGGGGAGCGGCGTGCGTCGTCGCGGTGCTGGTGCTCGCCGGGCGGCAGCGCGGGTTCCTGCGCTACGACGCCCGCCACCCCGTCCCCTGACCGGGGCCCCGGCCGCGGGGGGTCAGGACCGCAGGCGGGCGTAGTCGTCCAGCGCGACCTTCCGCTCGTGGGCGTGGTCGACGATGCGCTCGGGGTAGCCGTGGGCGTACCCGTCGGCGGCCTCCCACGGGGTGTGCACGGCCTTGCCGGTCAGGTGCCGCAGCTCGGGCACGTAGCGCCGGACGTAGTCGCCGGCGGGGTCGAACCGCTGCCCCTGGGTGACGGGGTTGAACACCCGGAAGAACGGGGAGGCGTCCGTCCCCGACCCGGCGACCCACTGCCAGCCGTGGTTGTTGCTGGCCAGGTCCCCGTCGCGCAGCCAGTGCATGAACTCCCGGGCCCCGTGCCGCCACTCGACGTGCAGGTCCTTGACCAGGAAGCTCGCGACGATCATGCGGACGCGGTTGTGGATCCAGCCGACCGACCGCATCTGCCGCATCCCGGCGTCGACGATCGGGAACCCGGTCCGCCCCTCGGACCAGGCGGCGAACGCCTCGCCGGGTTCGTCGTACCGCAGCGCGGCGAGCTGCGGCTTGTAGTACTCCCGGGCCGTCTCGGGCCGGTTCCACAGCACGTCGGCGTAGAACTCGCGCCAGCACAGCTCGGTGCGGTACGTCTCGGCGCCGCGCGAGCGCTGGCGGCGCAGCGCGGCCAGCAGCGTCCGCGGGTGCAGCTCGCCCCACTTCAGGGCGTGCGAGAGCTGGGAGGTCCCGTCGTGGTCGGGGCGGTCGCGCTCGTCGCCGTACCCGGCCAGGCCGTGGGCGAGGAAGTCCTCCCACCGCTCGTGGGCCGCTCGCTCGCCCGCCTCGGGCAGGGTCAGGTCGCCCAGGTCGGGCTCGGCGGGCCAGTGGCGGCCGTCGACGCCCTCGCCGTCGCCGGTCCAGGTGACCGCGCCGGGCGCCGGGGCCGGGTCCGGCCAGCCGTGCTGGGCCCAGGCGCGGGAGAACGGCGTGAAGACCTGGAAGGGCTTGCCGGAGCCGTTGAGGATCGTGCCGGGGCCGATGGCGTAGGGGGTGCCGGTCCGGACGAGCTCGCGGTCGTCGGCGGCCAGGGCCGCGGCGACGGCGTCGTCGCGGCGCCGGCCGTAGGGGCCGGCGTCGGCGGTGACGTGGACGCGGCGGGCGCCGGCGCGGGCGGCGACCCGCGCGACGACGCGGGCGGGGTCGCCGCGCTCGACGACGAGCCGGCCGCCGAGGTCGGCGTCCAGGGCGCGCAGGGACCGCAGCAGGTACGTGCGCCGGACGTCGCCGGAGGGTCCCCACAGGGCGGGGTCGACCACGAACAGCGGCACGACGGCGCCGTCGGCGGCGGCGGCCAGCAGCGCCGGGTGGTCCTCCAGCCGCAGGTCCCGCCGGAACCACAGGACGCTCGTGCTCTCCTCGCGCGCAGCCACGGCCGCCGACGCTACCCACGCCGGGTCCGGGCCGCGATCGCAGCGGGCCGCCCGGTCACCGGGCCCCGGTGCCGGAGGGGCGGGCCAGGGGTGCGACCACGGCCGTCCGTGCCGGATGATGGGCCCCGTGAGCGATCTCATCGACACCACCGAGATGTACCTCAAGACGGTCTTCGAACTGGAAGAGGAAGGCATCGTGCCGATGCGCGCTCGCATCGCCGAGCGACTCCACCACTCCGGGCCCACCGTCTCCCAGACCGTGGCCCGCATGGAGCGGGACGGGTTGCTGCACGTCGGCACCGACCGCCGGCTGGAGCTGACCGAGGCGGGCAACGCCAAGGCCATGCGGGTGATGCGCAAGCACCGGCTGACCGAGCGCCTGCTCACCGACGTCATCGGGCTGGAGTGGAGCCTGGTGCACGAGGAGGCGTGCCGCTGGGAGCACGTCGTGTCCGAGGAGGTCGAGAAGCGGCTGGTGGCGATCCTGGACCACCCGCACTTCGACCCGTACGGCAACCCCATCCCGGGTCTGGGCGAGCTGGGGGAGGACGCGGCCGCCGAGGCGTTCCGCTCCGGCGTCCAGCCGTTGACGGCTCCCGACGTCGAGGGCCGGCCGGTGGTCGTGCGCCGGCTCGGGGAGCCGCTGCAGACCGACGTGCCGCTGCTGGCGCGGTTCCACGGCGCGGGGCTGGTGCCCGGCGCCGAGGTCGTCGCGAAGTCCGTGGGCAGCGGCGTGGAGGTCGCGGTGGGCGACGGTGTGGTGGACCTCACGACCGCCGAGGCGGGGCACATCTTCGTCGCGCCGCTCTGAGGAGCCGACCCGCATCACCCGTCCGGCCCCCGCACCTGCACCGCACCGTGATCCCGGTGACGCTGCGTGCGGGGGCCGTTCGTCGTCCAGCGCCGGACGAGATCGGCGCAGCGTCTCGATTCGTCACTCTCCGTTGGGATTGTGACGACGACCCGTCACACTCCCGGCACCCGTTCGTCACCGGGTCGTGACATCGCGCCGGAGGACGGGTTATGGTCCACCCGCAACCACGACAGCGCACGTGGTCGCCCTCGCGTGGACGCCGAGCCCTGCCACCACGTCGAGGTTCCCCGAGACAGCTCATGGCAGGGGTGGGGGAACCACGTTTCCCGGGCGACGTCCGACCCTCCGGTCGGTCCGAGCCCTAGGGGTGAAGCCGGTGCGAACCGGCCGGGCAACTCCAGCCCGAACCCGACAGCTCACCTCGCAGGCGTCGGAGAGGCCACTTCCTTGACGACTCGCGTCCAGGCGCGCCACCGCGCCGCCGTCCGTCCCCTCACGCCCTTGAACGACCTGTCGGACAGCGTCGCCCGCACCGCCGGAGGGGCCGCTCGCACCGGCGCCGTCGCGGCCGCGGCCGGTGGCCTGCTCCTCGCGGTCGCCCTGCCCGCCGGCGCGGCCCCCGCCGCCGCCCCGGCCGCGGTCGACAGCTCCGTCGCCGCGGCCGTGCCCGCCGCCTTCGGGGCCAACCCGATCGGCGTGGTCTCCGCCCCGGCCACCGCCGCCGCCCCCGCGGCCACCGCGACCTTCGCCTCGGCGCCGGCCCCGGCCCCCGTGGTCGTCGCCCCGGTCCTGGAGCGGGCCGTCCGCGCCGGCGACGCGGCCCCCGTCGTCCACTCCTCCGTGGCCGAGAGCGCCGTCGCCGTCCCGGTGGCCGCCCCGGCCCCGGCCCCGGCCCCGGCGCCCGCCCCCGCTCCCGCGCCGGTCCCGCTGGGTCACCAGATCCTCGCCGTCGCCGACGACTACGCCGGCGTGCCCTACGTCTACGGCGGCACCACCCCCCGCGGCTTCGACTGCTCCGGCTACACCAGCTACGTGTACCGCCAGCTGGGCTTCGAGATCCCCCGCACCGCCAACGCGCAGAAGCAGGCCGCCGCCGGGATCTCCCGCGGCGACGCCGTCCCCGGCGACCTCGTGTTCTTCTCCAACGGCGGCGGCCGCGCCTACCACGTCGGCATCTACGCCGGCGACAACATGATGTGGGACGCCCCGCGCGCCGGGAAGCCCGTCCAGCTGCGGGCGATCTGGAGCTCCGCCGTCACGTTCGGCCGCCTCGCGCCGACCGTCTGAGCAGCACCCGGACACACCCCCCCCGCCAGGCGCGGGCCGTCGCACCGACGGCCCGCGCCTGCGTCGTCCCCGGCCCCCGCCACGCGTGCGGCGGCCGTGCCGGGTGGGATTCACGGGAAAGTTGCTGACTGCTCCACCACCGGCGACGTACTCTCCCTCCAAGGACGTCGGACCGGACCACGACGCGGAGGGGCGATGACCACGAGTCACCCCGGAGCCACCCCCCGAGCGGGGATCGCGATACCGCACGGCCGGTCCACGGCCCAGGTCACGGGGCACCACCGCGTGCACCACCACCATGTGACCGTCGTCGCTCCCTCAGAGGCGCCTCCCCCCGTCGGGGGAGGCGCCTCTCGTCGTCTCAGGAGGTGGATGTGCGCACGCTCGTGCTGAACGCCGGCTACGAACCCCTCGCGGTCGTGTCCTTCCGGCGCGCCCTGGTGCTGGTCCTGGCCGGGAAGGCGTCGGTGGTCCTCGCCGACGCCGACCCCGTCGTGGGCGCCACGACGAGCCTGGAACGGCCCTCCGTCATCCTCCTGACGCGCTACGTCCGGGTCCCGCGCGGGCGGACCGTCCCGGTGAGCCGGCGCGGGGTGCTGCGCCGCGACCACTCCCGCTGCGCCTACTGCCGCGGCCACGCCACCACCGTCGACCACGTCCTGCCCCGCAGCCGCCGCGGGCCGGACAGCTGGGAGAACCTCGTCGCCTGCTGCGTGCGCTGCAACAACGCCAAGGGGGACCGCACCCCCGAGGAGATGGGCTGGCACCTGCCGTTCCGGCCCGCCGCGCCCCGCGGCGCGTCGTGGGCCGTGCGGGGGGCCGACCAGCCGGACCCGCGCTGGGACTCCTTCCTGGCCACCGCCGCCTGAGCCGGGCGCACCGGCCCCCGCGCGGCGGCGGGCGACGGTGCCGGGAAAACGGGAGGTCCCGCGGCGCCCCGCGTCGCTAGCGTCGACGGGCGGCGCCCCGCCGCCCCGACCCGCCCGGAGGACCCCCGCATGTCCCGCCCCACCCTGTCCTGGCGGCGCCTGGCCGGCCCGACGGCGGCGGGAGCGGCGGTCCTGGGGGTGCTGGCCGCCGTCGCCGAGACGCTGGGCACCGTCGTCACCGGCCGGCTCGCCGCCGACCCCGGCGCCGGGCTGCTCGTCGCGCTCGCCGTGCTCGTCGTGGGGGCCAGCGCCGGGGACACCCTCGGCCGCGTCGCGCTGGCCACGGCCGTCGGGGAGGCCGAGGGCCGGCTGCGCGCGGACCTGCTGGCCGCCGCCTTCGCCCAGCCCGTCCCGGCGCTGGGGGAGCAGGCCGTCGGCGAGGTCATCGACCGCGTCGACGACGACCCGCGCCAGCTCGCCCAGCTGGTCCGCGAGGCCGTCTGGGACCTGGCGCGCGGCGGGGTCCGCTGCCTGGCGGGCTGGGTCGTGGCCGGGCTCGTCTGGTGGCCGGCGTGGATCGTGTTCCCCGTCGTCGCCGTCGTCGTCTGGTTCGCCGTGCGCCGGCTCGCGGCGCTGCTCGTCGAGCGCAAGGTGGCCGAGGAGGTCGCCTGGACCGAGCACGCCGCCCAGCTGGAGGAGGCCGTCGCGGGCCGCGACGACATCCGCTCCAGCCTGGGCCGCCCCCACGTCGTGCGCCGCTACGCCGCGCTGGCCGCCGCCGTGCTCGACCGGGTGCGGGCCACCACTGCCGTCTCGGCGACCGTCGCGCGCCGCAGCGTCCTGGTCCTGTCGCTGCTGTGCTCCGCGCTCGTCGTCGGCGGGGTCGCCCTCGTCGGCGAGGGGCGCCTGGGCGTCGCGCAGCTCGTCACGATCTTCCTGCTGTGCTCCGGGTTCGCCGGCGACCTCAACCAGATCGCCGAGCGGCTGCCCGAGGTGCAGGCCGGACTCGGTGCGGTGCAGCGCATCCGGGCCCTGCTGGGAGCCCCGGCCGAACCCGCCGGCGGCCGCCCGGTGGCCGCCGGCCCGCTGAGCGTCGAGTTCGCCGGAGTCCGCTTCGCCCACCCCGGCGGCTTCGCCCTGCGCGACGTCCGGTTCACCGTCCCCGCGGGCACCACCTGCGCCCTCGTCGGCCGCAGCGGCTCGGGCAAGTCCACGCTGGCCGCCCTGCTGTCCCGGGCCCTGGAACCGGGCCCGGGGCAGGTGCTGCTCGCCGGCGACGACGTCACCGCCCTGGACCTGCAGGACCTGCGCCGCAGCGTCGGGGTCGTCACCCAGCGCACCGAGCTGCTCGCCGGGACGCTGGCCCAGAACATCACCCTCGACGCCGACGTCCCGCCCGCCCGCCTGCAGGCGGCCGTCGACTCCCTCGGCCTGCGCGAGTGGGTCGACGGCCTGCCCGAGGGCCTGCTCACCCGGCTCGGCCCCGGCGGCAGCACCCTGTCCGCCGGGGAGGAGCAGCTCGTCGCCTTCGCCCGGCTGCTCGTGCGCGACGTCCGCGTCGTCGTCCTCGACGAGGCCACCGCCCGGATGGACCCCGTCACCGAGCACCGCGTCACCGCCGCCGCCTCCCGGCTGCTCGCCGGCCGCACCGGCCTGCTCATCGCCCACCGGCTCAGCACGACCGCCCGCGCCGACCACGTCGCCGTCCTGGAGGACGGCGCCCTCGTCCAGCACGGGCCCCGCGCCGAGCTGGCCCACCGGCCCGGCCCGTTCGCCGACCTGCTGCGCGCCGGCGGGTCCGGGCAGCTCGACCCCGCCCACCACGACGGCGAGGTCCTGTCCAGCCGGCCCCGCCGCCCCCGCCCGCCCGTCCCGGCCGGGCCCCGCCCGCGGCTGCTGCGGGCCGTCGCCACCGCCGTCACCCGGCACCCGCGGTGGGGGCTGCTGGGCGCCGTCCTGTTCGCCCTGTGCTCGGTGCTCGGCACCTACGGCGCGGTCGCCGGCTGGCTGTGGGGCCTGGTCGTGCAGGGCCTGCAGACCGGCGCCGAGCCGCAGCGGGTGTGGGCGCCGATGGGCGGCCTCGTCCTGGTCCTGGTGTCCGTGCCCTTCCTGCTGACCGTCGCCCTGCGGGTGTACCCGCTGTGGTGGAACGCGATCACCCTCACCGCGCGGCTGGCCGTGCTGCGCGGGCAGACCCGCCAGCACCGCCTGGCCCGGGTGCCCGCGGGGGAGGTGACCGCCCGCTGCCTGGACTCCGAGCGGTTCGTCCTCTACACCGACCGCTGCGTCGACGTGGTCATCGGCGCGTTCGTCGTCGCGGTGACCTCCCTGGTCGCCGGGGACGTCACGGCCGGGGCCGTGGTCGCCGTCGTCATGGCCGGGTCCGCGCTCGTCTCCGTCGCCGGCGCGCCGCTGGCCGGGCGGCGGGGCCGGGCCGCCGGGGACGCCCGCGCCGTGTTCGGCCGCGACCTCGGCTCGGCCGTCGACGCCGCCCGCACCGTCAAGCTCGCCGGTGCCGTCCCCGACGTGCTGCGCCGCCTCGTGGCCGTCGACGGCAGCCGCGTGCGGGCCTCGGTGCGCGAGCTGCGGGTCCGGGCCCTGCTGGAGGGCGTCCCCGGGGTGCTCGTGCAGGCCGGCGTCGTCACCACCTGGGCCCTGCACCTGACCGGCTGGTGGTCGCTGGCCGACGCCCTGCTGGTCTCCACCGCCGTCGCGGGCGCGTCCTACTACGGCACCGTGTCCGGGGCCGTCATCACCGAGGCCCCCGTCGCCCGGGAGTGGCTGCGGGCCGTCACCGCGCTCGCCGGGACCCCCGACGTCGTGCGCGTCCCGGCCGGCACCGACCTGCTCACCGGCCGCGCCCCCGCGCCGGAGGAACCGCCGCGCACGCCGCTGCACCACGTCGCCGTCGAGGGGTTCACCGCCGTGCACGACGACGGCACCGTCGGCGTGCAGGACGTCGACCTGCGCGTGGAGGCCGGCGAGCTCGTCCTGCTCACCGGCCGCGTCGGGTCCGGCAAGTCCAGCCTGCTCGCCGCGCTCGCCGGTCTGGTCGACCACGAGGGCACCGTGCGCTGGAACGGCGTCGACGTGCAGGACCCGCAGACCTTCCTGCGCCCGGGCCGGGTCAGCTACGTCGCCCAGGTCCCGCGGGTCCTGTCGGGCAGCTTCGAGGACAACGTGACCCTCGACCACGCCCACGCGCGCGCCCTGGCCGACGACGCGGTGCGCGACGCCCGCCTGACCCGCGACGTCACCGCCGCCGGGGGGCGGCACGCCCTCGTCGGGCACCGCGGGGTACGGCTGTCGGGGGGCCAGGTGCAGCGGCTCGCGCTGGCCCGGGCGCTGGCCTCCGGCGCCGACCTGCTCGTCGCCGACGACGTGTCCTCCGCCCTCGACGCCCGCACCGAGCTGGAGCTGTGGCGGTCGCTGCGGGACCGGGGGGCCACCGTCATCGGGGCGTCCTCCAAGCGGTCCGCGCTGCTGGCCGCCGACCGGGTCGTGGTCCTGGCCGACGGGCACGTGGAGGCCGTCGGCCCCTGGGCGGAGCTGGAGGGGGACTGGGGGCACCTGGCCGGGTGAGACCGGGGTCCGACGCCGGGGGGACGCCCGCACCCGGCCGGGGTGCGAGGCTGGGGGCATGGACGAGAACAAGGGTCAGGGCGAGTCGCTGGACTCGGTGCTGCGGGGACTGCTCAGGCAGGGCCGGATCGACCCGCAGGCCGAGCGCCTCGCCGCGCAGGGCATCGACCGGCTCAAGGCGTTCCTGGGCACCACCCCGGCGCCGGGCGCGGGGCGGGGCGCGGGCGTCCCGGACGGCGGGGACGTGCCGGAGGCCGAGGTCGTGGCCGAGGGGCGGGCGATGCTCATGCACACCGTCCCGCTGCCCGACGGCACCCGCGTGGAGGTCCTCGTGCCCGAGCGCCTCACCCGCGCCGAGGCCGACCGGATCGCCGGGGTGCTCACCGCCCTGGCCGTCGAGGAGTGAGCGCCCCCGACGCCGAGGTGGTCGAGGTGACCGGGGTCGTGCGGCTGGGGCAGTTCCTCAAGCTGGCCGGTGCCGTCGACACCGGGGGGCAGGCCCGCGAGGCGCTCGTGGCGGGGGACGTCACCGTCAACGGCGAACCGGAGGAGCGGCGCGGTCGCCAGCTCGCCGACGGCGACGTCGTGGGCCTGGGCGCGGGGACCTGGGCGGTGCGCGTCACGGGCTGAGCCCGGGCCCGCACCGGGCCCGCACCGGACGGGTCAGCGGCCGAGGGCGTCGATCGCGGCGACCTCGGCCGCGTCCAGCGCGAACCCCGCCACGTCCCGGTTGCGGGCCTGCCGCTCCCGGTCCCCGGACTTGGGGATGACCACGACGCCGTGCTGCAGGTGCCAGCGCACGACCACCTGCTCGGCGCTCACCCCGTGCCGCCCGGCCGCCGCGCGCAGGGGACCGGCCGCGAGGTCGGTCGCCTTGAACGGCGAGTAGCCCTCCAGCACGACCCCGCGCTCGCGGTGGGCGGCGAGCAGCCCGGCGTCGAACAGTGCCGGGCCCCACTTCACCTGGTTCACCGCCGGCGTCACCCCGGTCGCGGCCGTCAGCTCGTCGAGCTGGGCCAGCGAGTAGTTCGAGACGCCGACCGCGCGCACCCGGCCGGACTCGCGCGCCGCGACGAGCCGCTCCCACACGTCCGGCCGCGCCGCCCCGCCGGGCGGCCAGTGGATCAGCCACAGGTCCAGGACGTCGACGCGCAGCAGCCGCAGGCTCCGGGTGAGGAACTCCTCCTCGCGGCCGGCGTGCTCGTGGTGCAGCTTCGTGGTGATCCGCACGTCCGGCAGGCCGGCGTCGGCCACCGCGCGGCCCACCTCGTCCTCGTTCTCGTACATCGTGGCGGTGTCCAGCAGCCGGTACCCCACGTCGAGGGCGTCGCGCAGCGAGCGGTAGCCCGCCTGGCCGCGCAGGCCGTACGTGCCCAGGCCCACCAGGGGCAGGTCGAGGGTGCCGTCGAGGGTGCGGACGGGCGTGGTCGGCGTGGTCGGCGTGGTCGCTCCGGGGTCGCTCACCCCGCCGACGCTACGTCCGGTCCCGCCCGCCCGCAGCGGACAGGACCGCCTCGGCGACGGCCGCGGGGGCCAGCTCGGGAACCCAGTGCCCGGTGTCCAGCGGGACCCGCCGGTAGGGGCCGCGGACGTGGTCGGCCGTCCCGGTCACGGCGGCGGGCGCGTAGAACGGGTCGCGCCGGCCGTGCAGGTACGTCACCGGCACCTCGACGGGACCGACCGGGCCGGCGTGCGGCAGCGCCCGGTACCAGTTCAGCGCGGCGGTCAGGCTCCCCGGGGCGCTGTGCCGGCGGGCGTACCCGGCGGCCAGCCCGGCGGGCAGCCCGCTGCGGCGCAGCGACGCCGCCAGCAGCCGCCCGCCCCCGGCCAGCAGCAGCCGCTCGGGCAGCACCGGCAGCTGGAAGAACGCGACGTACGTCGAGCGCAGCGGCTGCGTCGAGCGCCGCATCGCCGCGCCGAACGCGGCGGGGTGCGCCTGCGACAGCACCGTCAGCGACGCCACCCGGTCCCGGTGGCCGGCCGCCAGCGCCCACGCCACCACCCCGCCCCAGTCGTGGCCCACGACGTGGGCGCGCCGCGCCCCGGCGGCGTCCAGGAGCGCGACGACGTCGGCGACCAGCTCGGGCAGGGCGTGGTCGCGCCGGCGCGGGGGCCGGGCGGTGGGGCAGTAGCCGCGCTGCTCGGGCACGAGCACCCGCAGCCCGCCGGCGACCAGCCGGGGCACCACGGCGTCGTAGGCCTCCGGGCCCTGCGGGAACCCGTGCAGGCACACCACGACGTCCCCGTCGGCGGGTCCGGAGTCGGAGACGGCGAAGCGCAGGCCGGCGCGGGTGAAGGAGTCCACCGGTCCACTGTCCCCGCCCGGGCGGGGAGGCGCCCGCCCGGGCGGGGACGGGTCAGTCCTTCAGACCGGCGTTCATGTCGGCGTTCATGACGTACCGCTGGAACAGCAGGTAGATGACCACGAGCGGGACGATCGAGATGACCGAGGCCCCCAGCAGGACCGACCAGTTGACGTTCTGCGCCCCGACGATGCTCTGGATGCCGATCTGCAGGGTGAACTTGCCCGGGTCGTTGAGGACGATGAGCGGCCAGATGTAGTCGTTCCAGCGCCACTGGAAGGAGAAGATCGCCAGCGTCACCATGATCGGGCGGGCGATCGGCAGCATGACGCGGACGAACGTCGTCAGCTCGCTCGACCCGTCGATGCGGGCCGCCTCGAGCAGCTCGTTCGGCACGGTGGAGAAGAACTGCCGGAACATGAAGCAGCCCGTGGCGGTGATGATCGACGGCACGACGATCCCGGCCAGGTGGTTGTAGAGCCCCAGGTCGCGGATGACGAGGAACGACGGCGACAGGATCACCTCGGTCGGCAGCATCGTCGTGGCCAGGATGCACAGGAAGAACGCCTTGAGCCACCAGTTGGAGTACTTCGCCAGGGCGTACCCCGTCATGGCGCTGGCGAGGACGGTGAGGACCGTCGTGCTGACCGCCACGATGAGGGTGTTGGTGAAGTAGCCGGCGAAGTTGAAGCTCGTCCAGGCCTGCTGGTAGCCGGCGACCGTGGGGTTCTCCGGCAGCAGCGTCAGCGGGTAGGAGAAGAGGTCCCCCGCCGGCTTGAACGAGGACAGGACGAACCACAGCACGGGGAAGCCGTAGAGCACGGCGAGCAGCCAGAGCAGGGCGGTGGCCCCGACGGTGCGCACCGGCGAGCCGCCCTCCCGCTCGCGGGTGCTGCGGCGCAGGGCCGGTGCCTTGGGCCGCGGCAGCGAGGACAGAGCCATCTCACGCCTCCCGGCGTCGGTTGACGAGGACCTGGAGCAGGGCGATGCCCATGAGGACGGCCATGAGCACGAACGAGGCGGCGCTGGCGTAGCCGATCTGGCCCTGCTGGAAACCGGTCCGGAAGATGTACTGCACGACGAGGTTGTTCTCCGTGCCCGGTCCGCCGCCGTTGAGGGACTGCAGGAGGGCGTACTCCTTCATGGCGCCCAGGCTGCCGAGGAGGATGACGATGAACGACGTCGGCGCGATGCTCGGCAGGGTGATGTAGCGGAACCGCTGCCAGGGCGAGGCCCCGTCGATGGAGGCGGCCTCGTGGTAGGAGGTCGGGACGTTGCGCAGGGCCGCGACGAACAGCAGCATGTTGAACGCCGTGCCGCCCCAGGCCCCGGCGATGGCGACGATGACCAGCGACAGGTCGGCGTTGGACTGCCACGGGACGGCCGTGCCCCCCAGGGAGGTGATGAGGTAGTTCACCAGCCCGAAGTTCTCCCCGAAGATCCACCGCCAGATCACCCCGGCGACGATGGGGGAGATGAGCCACGGGATGAAGAACAGGACGCGCGCGACGGTCTTGCCCTTGGCGTGCGGGCTGGTGAGCAGCACCGCCATCGTCAGCGACAGGACGTAGTTCAGGGGCACCGACATGGCGGCGAACAGGACCGTCCGGCCGAAGGCCGAGTAGAACGCCGAGTCGCCGAACAGCTTCTCGTAGTTGGCCAGGCCCACCCACGGCGCCGAGCCGACCCCGGTGTAGCTCGTGAACGAGTAGTACAGGCCCGTCACCGCCGGCCAGACGAAGAACAGGAAGAAGAGGACCACGTTGACGGCGACGAACAGCAGGGGCGCGAGGCGGTAGCGCGCCGCACGTCGGCGGGTGGCGCGGCCGGCGGCCGGGTGCGGGGTCCGCACGAGGGCGGCGGGGTCGGTCCCGACCGCGGCGGGGACCGGACCCGGGGCGCTGGGGGTCATGGAACCTCCTGGGG
Organism: Kineococcus rugosus; assembly: GCF_050871975.1. Taxonomy (NCBI): domain Bacteria; kingdom Bacillati; phylum Actinomycetota; class Actinomycetes; order Kineosporiales; family Kineosporiaceae; genus Kineococcus; species Kineococcus rugosus. The sequence continues at coordinate 122,247 of NZ_JBJLSJ010000010.1, forward strand.
GTGGGCCCGGGCCCGGGGGTTCCGGGCCCGGTCGGGGCGTCAGGCGATCTGCTGGTTGAGCAGTTCGACGATGTTGTCGACCGTCTGCTGCACGGTCTGCTGACCGTTGATGGCCTTGCCCATCTCGTCCTTGGTGGGGTCGGTCGTGATGGCCTTGCCCGCCAGGGTGAGCTTCTCACCCGCGTCGCTGCCGGAGGTGGAGATCGGGTCGGCGAGCGCGATCTCCTGCTGGTAGAGCGCGTAGCCGTCGAGGGCGGCCTGGTTGGTGCCCGGGTAGGTGATGTCGAGCTCGTTCTCCACCGGCAGCCAGCCGTTCGTGGCGGCGACCCGGGCGTAGTTGGCCGGTTCGAAGAGGAACTCGACGAACTTCATCGCCGCGTCCTTGGTGTCGCCGTTGTCGAAGGCGACGATCTTGCCGCCGCTGTTGATGTCGGTCGCGTGCGTCGGCTGCGCCGGGGTGGGCACGGCGGCCCACTGGAACTGGGTGATGCTGTCGGCGAAGTCGGCGACCTGCCAGACGCCGGAGAAGTAGGCGACGACCTGGCCGCTCTTGAACAGCGCGTTCGGGTCGGCCCCGGAGGTCCACACCGACTTGGGCATGACGACGTCGTCGTTGAGGTCGACGAACTTCTGCAGGGCCTCGACCGTCGCGTCGTCGACCGAGTACTCGGTGCCCTCGGAGTTCAGCTGGAACCCCTTCGCCCCGTGCTCGTAGACGAAGGCGCGGATGCGGGCGGGGGAGGCGTCGTAGACGAGGTCGTACTTGGCGCCGGTGGCGGTGCGGACCTGCGCCGCGGCGGCCAGGAACTCGTCCCAGGTCCAGGTGCTCGCCGGGTCGGTCGGGTACGCGACGCCCGCCTGCTGGAACAGCGAGGCGTTGACGAACAACCCGGCGGCGGTGATGTCGGAGGGGATCGTGAGGATCTTGCCGTCGTCGGTCTCCTGGTACAGCTTGCTGTCGATCTTGTTCGTCGTGCTCGTCGCCACGGCCTTGAGGTCCTGGAGCTTGTTCGTCCAGATCGGGTCCAGGGACGGCGCGCTCGCCACGTCCGGCAGCGAGTCGGCCTGGGCGGCCTGGCGCAGCTTGGTCTGGTAGCCCTCGTAGGGCACGTTGACGATCTCGACGGTGATGCCCTCCGCCGCCTCGAACGCGTCGGCGAGGTCGTAGTAGCCCTTGGCCTGCGCCTCGCTGGCCGAGAGCCAGAAGGTGATCGCGTCGGCGTTCCCGCCGCCGGTGGCCGAGTCGCCGCCGCAGGCGCTGAGGGTCCCGGCGGTGGCGGCCGCGGCGAGGGATCCGAGGAGGACGGACCGCCGGCTGGTGGTGTTCTGGCTCATCGATGGACTTCCTCGTCTCCCGGTCCCCGGCCGTTCCCGCACCCGTCGAGGGGCACCCGTCGTTGGGCCGGCCCGGGGGCCGAGCGGACGGAACGGCACCGCCGTGCCGGCGGTTCCTGGAAGGTAGGTGGAAAGGGTTTACCGGGTCAAGGGACACGAGCGCTGCGGTACGCATGACTTCTCGTCAGGTCATGCGCACGATAACGTCGCCGCCGGTGGCGCAGCGTCGTGGCCGCCCGGCGCCCCGCGCCCACCCCCCTCCGGAGGACCCCGTGCACCCCACCCCCCGCAGCGCACCCACCACCGCACCCGACACCGCCCCCGACACCGCCGCCGACACCGCGTTCACCGCGGCCCTGGTGCGCGACCTCGACGACGACGTGAGCGCCCTGCTGACCCCGGGCGCCCCCGCGCCGGGCCCGCTGGCCCACCGCGAGACCACCTCGCGGCTCAAGGCGCTGGTCACGGCCTCCTGTCACCCCGGCTCGGTGCACCGCGGCTCCGCCCCCGCGCGCGAGGCCGCGCTGCGCCTGGTCGGGCGGCTCAGCGCCGCCCAGACCCCCGGCGGCCTGTTCGACAGCACCAACCTGGCCTCCCCGCCGGACACCGCCTTCACCGTCAACGACCTGTGCCTGACCGCCACGATCGCCGCGCGCGACCCCGCGCTGGACGAGGTCGCCGCCGGCCTGCGGGCCGTCGCCGCGCGCGTCCTGCCCCCGCTGCTGACCGGCGGGGTCCACACGCCGAACCACCGCTGGGAGCTGGCCAGCGCCCTCGCCCGGCTGGAGGCCCTGCTCGGCCCCGACGCCGCCGTGCGCGCCCGCGTCGAGGAGTGGCTCGCCGAGGGCGTCGACCTGCAACCGGACGGCATGTACTCCGAGCGCAGCCCGCTGTACGCCGGGGCCGTCACCAACCCCTCGCTGCTCGTCCTGGCCGACCTCCTGGACCGCCCCTCGCTGCTCGACCCGGTGCGCCGCAACCTCGAGGCGTTCCTGCCGCTGCTCGACCAGGACGGCCTCGTGGAGTCGGTGCACTCCCGGCGCCAGGACCAGCACACCCCCGGCCACCCCGGCCGCGACCTGCTGCTGCCCTACCGCCGCCTAGCGGTCGAGGAGGGCCGGGCCGACTTCGCCGACGCGGCGCGCCTGCTGCAGTCCCGCGGCGTGCACGGCCGCCACCTGCTGCCCGAGGTGCTCGTGCGGCCCGCCCTGGCCTCGGTCCTGCCGGCCGGGCCCGGCACCGCGTGGACCGGGCGGGCCGAGCTGCCCGCCTCGGGCCTGCTCGTGCACGCCGCCGGCCGCACCCGCACCGTCGTCTTCGGCGGCAGCGACCAGCCGCGGGTGGGGACGGTCCGGTCCGGGACGGCCAACACCGCCACCTTCCTGCGCCTGCGGCACGGGGCCGCCGTCCTGGAGTCGGTGCGCCTGTCGACGGCCTTCTTCGGCCTCGGGCCCTTCCGCAGCGCGACCCTGCGGCGCACCGGCGACGCCGTGCGGCTGCGCCAGGAGCTGCGGGCCGGCTACTACCAGCCGCTCGCGGCCGCCGACCGCGACCCCGACGGCGCCTACCCGCTGGGCGACGAGGGCCGCTTCCACGCCGCCATGGCCTTCGACCGGCGGGCGGTGGACCCGGTCGAGCTCGTCACGGACGTCCGCGTCGACCTGCTCGACGACGGCGCCGACCTCACCGTCGGGTTCTCCGGCGCCGCGACGTCGTACGCGCTGGAACTGGCCTTCCGCCCCGGCGGCGTCCTGGAGGGCGTCGGCCCCACCGGGGACGGCGGGCCGGTGCCCACCGGCGACCGGGTGCGCTACGCCGTCGGGTCCGACGAGCTCGTCCTCACCCGCCTCGACGAGGGGGGCGCCGGCGGGGGCGACCAGCCGGCCCGCTACGACGGCGGGGAGCAGTACGACTACCTGGGCGGCAGCCACGCGGCCCGGGGGGAGCTGGTGTACCTGACCGGGCGGACCCCCGGGGTGCTGCGGCTGCGGCTGCGGGGGCGCGGCCGGGCCGGGTGAGGCGCGCTCGGAGGGATTCGAACCCCCAACCAACCGGGTAGAAGCCGGTCGCTCTGTCCGTTGAGCTACGAGCGCCTGCGCCGGCACGGGCCGGCGGGCACACCCTAGCGACTCGGGGTCAAGAACACCCCCGCCGCTGACGAAGCGACGACGTGACCCTCCTCGCCCCGCCCCGCCCGGCCCCCCTCCCGTGAGCGCTGTCCTCGCCCTGCTGGCCAGCGGCCTGTGGGGCACCTCCGACTTCCTCGGCGGCAGCGTCAGCCGGCGGCTGCGGGCCGCGCAGGTCCTCGCCGTCTCCCAGGTCCTGTCCGCGCTCGTCCTGCTCGTCGTCCTCGGGGCCACCGGCCGCGTCGGCACCGCGTCGGCGGGGTCGTGGCTCGGCTGGTCGATCGCGGCGGGCGCGACCTGGGCCGCGGCCATGGGCGCCCTCTACACGGCGCTGGCCCGCGGGACCATGGGCGTGGTCGCCCCCATCGCCTCCTGCGGGATGCTCGTGCCCTTCGCCGTCTCCGTGGCCACCGGCGAGCGCCCCGGGCCGCTGCAGCTGCTGGGGGCCGCGCTCGCCGTCGCCGGCGTCGTCGGGGCCGCCGGGCCGGACCTCGGGCCCTCGGCCCGCGGCCAGGGCCGGGCCACCGCCCTGGCGCTGCTGGCCGCGCTGCTGTTCGGCGTGGAGATCTACGCCCTGGCCCGCGGCAGCGAGGGCTCCGTCGCCGGCGCGCTGCTGGGGATGCGCCTGACCTCCGTCGTCCTCGTCGTGGCCGTGGCCGCCGCCCAGCACCGCCGGTCGGCGCCGGTGCGCCCGCGCGACCTGCCGCCGCTGCTCGCCCTGGGCGTCCTGGACCTCGCCGCGACCGCCGCCTACGCGGTGGCCTCCACCGGTGGGCTCGTCAGCGTGGTCGCGGTCCTGGCCTCCCTCTACCCGGCCGTGACGCTGCTGCTGGCCCGCCGCGTCCACGGGGAGCGGCTCAGCCGCCTGCAGTGGGCCGGGGTCGTCGTGGTCCTGCTCGGCGCCGCGCTCTGCGCCCTGGGCTGACCCGGCCCGCCCACCGGACGGACCGGAACGGTCGACCTGTGCACCACGACACCCGTTCGGCGGGTCGAGGTGCGGGCCCGGGGGGACGACACACCCCCTGACCCCCGGGAGGAACCACGTGCCGACCACGACCGAGCCGCGCTCCGCGCTCGCGCGCTGGCAGCTGCCGCTGCACGCGCTGCTGCTGCTCGCCCCGCTCGCCTTCGTCGTCTCCACCGTGCCGGGCGTGCGACCGCAGGAGGGGTACGTGCCCCTGCTCGACGGCGTGCTCAACAACCTGGCCTACGAGTCGGCCGCGGCGATCTGCTTCCTGCGCACCGCGGTGTCGCCGGGACCGCGCCGCGCCGGGTACCTGCTGGCGACGGGTCTGGCCGTCTACGGCTCGGGCAACGTGTACTGGAGCCTGTTCGTCCGCCCCCTGGCCGACCAGCCCTACCCGTCGGGGGCCGACCTCTGCTTCGCGCTGTTCTACCCGGCCGTCTTCGTCGCGCTGATCATGCTGGCCCGCCGCCGCGACGGCCGGCACGCCGGGAGCCTGTGGCTGGACGGCGTGGTCGGGGCCCTGGCGGTCGGCGCGGTGGCCGCCGCCGCGGTCATCGGGCCCATCGTCTCCGGGCCCGGCTCCTGGGCCGCGGTCGCGACCACCTCGGCCTACCCCGCCCTGGACCTCGTCCTGCTCCTGGTGCTGGCCGCGGTCCTGTCCCTGTTCGGCTGGCGCCCCCCGCGGGGGCTGTGGCTGCTCGCGGCCGGGCTCGTCGTCTTCGTCGTCGCCGACATGGCCTACCTGTTCGCCACCGCCACCGGCACCTACGTCTCCGGCGGGATCACCGACGGCGTCTGGGTCACCGGCGTCGTCCTCATGGGCTTCACCCCCGGCTGGCCGCCGGCGCCGACGGGCCCGCGCCTGCCCGGGTGGGCGCTGGTCTGCCTGCCGGTGCTGGCCACCGTGGCCGCGCTGGCGCTGTTCGTCGTGGACCACGGGCACCCGCTGCACGCCGTCGCGATCGCGCTGGCCGCCGCGACCGTGCTCACCGCGACGGCCCGCCTGCTCTTCACCTTCCGCGAGGTCACCCGCCTGGCCGAGCACCGCGAGCTGGCCCTCACCGACGACCTGACCGGCCTCGGCAACCGCCGGGCCCTGTACCGCGGCACCCCGCAGCTGCTCGCCGCGGCGGGCCCGGGGGAGGACGCCGCCCTGCTGCTGCTCGACCTCGACGGCTTCAAGGAGGTCAACGACAGCCTCGGCCACCAGGCCGGCGACTGCCTGCTGCGCGACGTGGCCCGCCGCCTGCGGGAGGTCGCCGCCGACCCGGGCACCGTCGTGGTGCGCCTGGGCGGCGACGAGTTCGCCATCGTGCGCGCCGGGGCGGGCACCGCCGAGGCGGAGGCCCTGGCCGAGCGGGCGCACGCCGCCCTGCGCGAGCCCTACGCCGTGCAGGGCGTGCAGGTCCGGGCCCGCACCAGCATCGGCGTCTCCGTGCTCCCGGCCGCCTCGGCCGAGCTCGCCACCCTCCTGCGCCAGGCCGACGTCGCCATGTACCACGCCAAGACCCACCACCTCGGGACCTTCACCTACTGCGAGGAGGTGGACCAGTTCGCCTCGGGGGAGCGGCTGGAGACCGCCGAGCTGCTGCGCGCCGACATCGCCGCCCGCCGCCTCGTCCTGCACTACCAGCCCAAGGTCGACGTGGCCTCCGGCGCGGTGGACAGCGTCGAGGCCCTCGTCCGCTGGCGCCACCCCCGCCACGGGCTGCTGTACCCCGACGCCTTCCTGCCCGCGGTGGAGAGCGCCGGCCTGATGGAGGAGCTGACGCGGGCGGTGCTGGAGCAGGCGCTGGACCAGGCCGCCGTCTGGTGGCGCGCCGGGCGGCCGCTGGCCGTGGCGGTCAACCTCTCGGCGTCCTCCCTGGGCGACGAGCTCCTGCCCGACCGCGTCTCCGCGCTGCTCACCGCCCGGCAGCTGCCCGCGCGCCTGCTGGAGATCGAGATCACGGAGGACTTCCTCATGGCCGACCGCGTCCGCGCGCAGCGGATCCTCGACGGCCTGCGCGGGCGCGGCGTCCGCGTCGCCGTCGACGACTACGGGACGGGCTACTCGTCCCTGGCCTACCTGCGCGAGCTGCCCATCGACGACCTGAAGCTGGACAAGTCCTTCCTCACCGACCTCGTGCACGACAGCCGAGCCCTGGCCATCGTGCAGTCCACGATCATGCTGGCCCACTCGCTGGGACTGCGGCTGGTCGCCGAGGGCGTGGAGGACGAGGTCACCCGGCAGGAGCTCGCCGCCGCCGGCTGCGACGTCCTGCAGGGCTGGCTGTACTCCAAGGCGCTGCCCGCCGACGAGCTGGACGCCTGGCTGGCCGCCCACGCCCCCGCCCCCGCCGCGGCGCCCGCCCGCCCGCTCACCGCCCCGCTGACCGGGGCCCGCTCGTGAGCGCCCCCTCGCTGGAGCGGCTCCGGACCGCCGGTCCCGGCCACGTCCTGCCGGGGCGGGCCGCGGTCGAGGCGCACCTGGCGGGGTCCGCGGACCTGCACGCCGCGCCCGGGACCCCGCCCACCGCCACCGGAGCCTGGCTGCGCCGCGCCCTCGACGTCGCGCCCCCCGCCGCGGTGTGGGCCCTGCACGTCCAGGACGGCCCGGGCCGGGACGCCGCCCTCGTCCTGGTCGACCGCGTCCACGCCACCGGGACGCGCACCGAGCTGCTCGCCGGCGGCGGCGGCCACGAGGCGTCCTTCCCCGCCGCCGACCCGGCGCTCGCGGCCCGCCTCGGGGCGGCGCTGGCGCGCGAGGCCGACCGGCGCGGCAGCTCGCTGCACCTGACCGAGCTGCCCGACGACCCGCGCGTGCACGCCCTGGCCGCCGGCGCGGGCGCGCGGGTGGAGGACGTCCTGCCGGTGCCGGAGGTCCGGCGCCCGGCCGAGGGGGAGCACCTGGTCAGCGCGGGCGTGCGCAAGAACCTGCGCAAGGCCCGCAACCGCCTCGCCGCCGACGGGGTGCGCGCCGAGCTGACGTTCTCCACCGACCCGGACGTCTTCGAGGCCACCCTGCCCGAGCTGGAGCTCGCCCACCGCGACCGCGACGCCGCCCACGGCGTCGCGTGCCCGCTGGACACCCCCGCCGGCCGGGCGGTGTGGAGGGCCCGGCTGGGGGCCCTGGGCGACCTGGGGCGCCGCGAGCTGGCGGTCCTGCGCCTGGACGGGGCGCTGGCCGCGCACGTCGTCGCGGTGCGCGGCGGCGCGCGCCACGGCGTGTTCGAGGGGTGCTTCGTCACCCGCTGGGCGCGCTACTCCCCGGGGCGGCTGCTGGAGCACGAGGTGCTCCAGCGCGCCTTCGCCGACCCGCGCACCGAGGTGGTCGACTGGATGACGGGGGTGGCGCCGGAGACGCTGCTGGTCGTCACCGGCGAGCGGCGCCGCCTGGTGGTGCGCCGGGGGCGGAGCGGGGGCCCCGCTCCCGACTAGCGCTCTCGACTAGCCTGGGGCCGTGGCGGAATTCATCTACGTGATGTCCAAGGCTCGCAAGGCGCACGGGGACAAGGTCATCCTCGACGACGTCTCGATGTCGTTCTACCCCGGCGCCAAGATCGGCGTCGTGGGCCCCAACGGCGCGGGGAAGTCCAGCGTCCTGAAGATCATGGCGGGGCTGGACCAGCCCTCCAACGGCGAGGCCCGCCTCTCGCCGGGGTACAGCGTCGGCATCCTCATGCAGGAGCCCGCCCTCGACGAGACCAAGACGGTGCTGCAGAACGTCCAGGACGGCCTCGGCGAGCTCAAGGTCAAGATGGACCGCTACAACGAGATCACCGGCCTGTTCGAGGACCCCGACGCCGACTTCGACGCCCTCATGGCCGAGATGGGCCAGCTCCAGGAGGAGCTCGACCACGCCAACGCGTGGGACATGGACTCCCAGCTGGAGCAGGCCATGGACGCGCTGCGCTGCCCCCCGGGCGACGCCGACGTGTCGGTCCTGTCCGGTGGTGAGAAGCGCCGCGTCGCGCTGTGCAAGCTGCTGCTGGAGGCGCCGGACCTGCTGCTGCTCGACGAGCCCACCAACCACCTCGACGCCGAGTCGGTGACGTGGCTGGAGCAGCACCTGGCGAAGTACCCCGGCGCCGTCCTGGCCGTCACCCACGACCGGTACTTCCTCGACAACGTCGCGCAGTGGATCCTCGAGCTCGACCGCGGCCGCGCCTACCCCTACGAGGGCAACTACTCCACCTACCTGGAGAAGAAGCAGTCCCGCCTGGCGGTGCAGGGCAAGAAGGACCTCAAGCTCGCCAAGCGCCTCAAGGACGAGCTGGAGTGGGTCCGCTCCAACGCCAAGGGCCGCCAGACCAAGTCCAAGGCCCGCCTGGCCCGCTACGAGGAGATGGCCGCCGAGGCCGAGCGGACCCGCAAGCTCGACTTCGAGGAGATCCAGATCCCGGCCGGGCCGCGGCTGGGCTCGGTCGTCATCGAGGCCAAGGACCTCAAGAAGGGCTTCGGGGACCGCACCCTCATCGACGGTCTGTCGTTCTCGCTGCCGCGCAACGGCATCGTCGGCGTCATCGGCCCCAACGGCGTCGGCAAGACCACGCTGTTCAAGACCATCGTCGGCCTCGAGCCGCTCGACGGCGGCGAGCTGAAGATCGGCGAGACGGTCAAGCTGTCCTACGTCGACCAGTCCCGCGGCGGCCTGGACCAGGGCAAGACGCTGTGGGAGACCGTCTCCGACGGCCTCGACTACATCCAGGTCGGCAACCAGGAGATGCCCTCGCGGGCCTACGTCTCGGCGTTCGGGTTCAAGGGCCCGGACCAGCAGAAGCCCGCCGGCGTCCTGTCCGGCGGGGAGCGCAACCGGCTGAACCTGGCGCTGACCCTCAAGGAGGGCGGCAACGTCCTGCTGCTGGACGAGCCCACCAACGACCTCGACGTCGAGACCCTCGGCTCGCTGGAGAACGCGCTGCTGGAGTTCCCCGGCTGCGCCGTCGTCGTCAGCCACGACCGGTGGTTCCTCGACCGCGTCGCGACCCACATCCTCGCCTACGAGGGCACCGAGGAGGACCCCGCGAACTGGTACTGGTTCGAGGGCAACTTCGCCGGCTACGAGGAGAACAAGGTCGCCCGCCTGGGCCCGGACGCCGCCCGCCCGCACCGGGTGACGTACCGCAAGCTCACCCGCGACTGACGGGGACCCCCGCCGCGCCGTCCGCCGTGCCGTCCGTCGTGGGGGGGGGGCCGGGCGCCCCGGCGCGCCGGGCGCGGCGACCCACCCGGGCCGCCCCCCCCCCCCCCGGCGCGCGCGGTGGTGGGGGTGGCGGGGGGTCTCCC